>NZ_MWIG01000742.1:0-5846 GCF_002156145.1 Streptomyces sp. NRRL B-24572
GCCAAATCGATTTGGCCAAATCGATTTGGCCGCCAGTATGTGAGGGCGGGCCCGGGCCGTCAAGAGATCCGACGGGCAAGAGGAAGCGGGCTCAATGCCCGGTCCGCGCTGGCTGGATTGTGGCTGGACAGTCGATGTGGGGCACCGGAGCATGGCGCGCAGGCGCGAGGCCGTTCAGGGGAGGACCCGTCAGCATGGGTTTGTCAGAGGGAGAAGAGCCAGGCGGAGAGCGGCCGTGGCGGCGGTCGCGCGCCGACGGCAACCCAGGGGCGGCTGGGCCCGGAGGCCCCGGCGGATCCACGGGATTCGGCCAGGGGCCGATCCCCTCGGGGCCGCAGATGCCACAGCCGGTGAAGAGCCTTCGCGTGTTGATGATGGTCCTGGCCGGCATGCAGGCCGTCCTCGGACTTTTTCTGCTGACCAACAGCGTGGCCATCGCCGAGGTCATCTGGGTCGGGGGCGACGCCTCGACGCCGTGCTGCACCACGCCGGGCGAGGCTCACTCCGGGATCGTCGTATTCGCCGGAGTGCTCGTGCTCGCGATTGCCGCATGGGGCGTCACCACCGCCCTGAAGTTCCCCACGCGCCACCCCGGTCTGCGCGTGTCCGCCTTCGTCTACGGGTGGACGGCGCTGCCCTTCACCCTGGCCTTCTACGAAGCGGTGCCCATCCTGGGAGTGCTCTGGCTCGTGCCGGCCATCCTGGCGATCGTCCGCCCCAACCAGCCGGAAAGCCGTGCCTGGTTCGGTCATCAGTCCCTCTGAGGCGGGACCACCGCGGTGGAACCCGGACACCTGCTGCGCGGCCCGGGCCCGATGCCGCCGCGCCACTGCCGTGAAGGCGGCTCGATGCCCCGCCGCTACCCGCGCCACCTCGGCGGCGCGGCGAAGACCGCCCACCCGGTGGCCCTGTCGCCCGCCGATCACGGCACCTCGCTCCGGGGCCCCGGGCTGCTCGCCCGCGCCTTCCCCGGTGGCGACGCGCTCCTCGGCGCCTCCTGCCGTGCCTGTGCCCAGCGGCGGCAAGGGCACCGCGGAGATCAGCCAGGACCTGGACTGGGTGCCGGCGGCCCCGAGGCGGACGACTACTTCGGTGAGGCCCTCGCCACCATCGACTGGAACACGGACGGTTTCACCGACCTGGTGGTCGGCACCGCGACCAGGGGGGCGCGGTCCACACGTTCTCCATGGCCGGCTCGGCCGGGCTGAACGACCGCTGGATCGAGGCGGGCGACGGCGACGGGATCCCCGGCACGCCCGGCGCCGACCAGCAGCTCGGCAAGAGCGTCCACTTCACCGCGACCAGGCTGTACGTGGGGATGCCGTTCGGGCCCAACGCCGCCGGTGCGCTGTACGCGCTGCCGATGTCCGACGTGACCCAGGGCGGCACGGTCGCTCCCGTGACCACGTACAAGCCCGGCTCGGGCGGCCTGCCGGCCAACGGTGTGGCCTTCAAGTACGCGGCTCGATAGGCGCTTCGGGACAGCCGTGAACGCCGGGTGGGCCGACACATCGACCCACCCGGCGTCCACCGTGCAAAGAACGTACAAGACCGTGCGACCGGGCCGGCGGCAGTCTCGGAGCATGACGACGAACGACAACACGCCCGACGAGACCCCCGTACGCTTCGACACCAAGATCGCCGTGCTGCTGCGCGAGGACCTGGAGACCTGGCAGCGGCTGAACGTGACGGCGTTCCTGGTCAGCGGCCTCGGTACGGAACTCCCGGAGGTGATCGGCGAGCGGTACGCCGATGCCGACGGCACCCCGTACCTGCCGATGTTCCGGCAGCCCGTCCTGGTCTTCGAGGGCACCAAGGAGACGCTGACCGCCGCGCACGGCCGCGCCCTCTCCCGCGGGCTGCCCCGGGCGGTGTTCACGTCCGACCTCTTCACCACCGGCAACGACCGGGACAACCGCGCCGCCGTACGGGCCGTGGGCGCGGGACAGCTCGACCTGGTGGGGATCGCCGTGTACGGGCCGCGCAACGCGGTCGACAAGGTGCTCAAGGGGGCCGGGATGCACCCCTGAGCACCGTCATCCGGCCGCGCGTTCCGCGCACTCCAGGAGGGCGGGGAGCGCGGCGGCCAGTGCCTCCGTCCCGTGTGCGTACGGCAGTCTGAGCCGGTCCCGGAAGCCGTCCACCGGCGAGAACGCCGCCCCCGGGACGACCGACACCCCCCGCCGCCGCGCCAGCTGGGCGAGGGCCTCCGTGTCGGCGCCCGGGATCCGCACCCACAGCGCGGGGCCGCCCGCCGGACGGGTCCACTCCCAGTGCGGGGCCGCCCCGCGCACCAGCGCCTCGGCCGCCTCCCGCTGCCCCCGCAGCTCGGCCCTGCGCCGGGCGCGGGCCTCGGGCAGCCGGTCGAGCAGCCGGACGGCGACGAGCTGGTCCACCACCGAGCAGGCCAGGTCCACCGAGGTCTTGATCTTCGCGAGCCGGGCCACCACCTGCGGCGATGACCGCACCCAGCCCACCCGCAGACCGCCCCAGAACAGCTTCGACAGCGTGCCGACGGTCACCGTCGAGGCCATCGGGAGCTCGGCCACGAGCGGAACCGGTGCGTCGATCTCCTCGTTCTCCCCGTCGCCCAGGGCGAGTTCGGCGCAGGCCGTGTCCTCGACCGTGAACAGCCCCTGGTCCACGAGGACCCGCTGCCACTCCCGGCGCGCCGCGCCGCCGAGCGTGCGCCCCGTCGGGTTGTGGACCGTCGGCTGGAGGTACACGAGCCGGGGCCGCCCGTGGGTGCAGAGGCGCCGCAGCTCCGTCGGACCGCTTCCGCCCGCACCGCCGTCCGGCTCGTCCCCGCCGACCGGGACGAGCCGGGCGCCCCGCGCCCGCAGCGCCTCCAGCGCTCCCCGGTAGGTGGGGTTCTCCACGACCACCGTGTCGCCCGGATCGACCAGGGCCTGCGCCACCAGCCACACCGCCTGCTGCGAACCCGAGGTCACCAGGATCTGCTCCGCCTCCGTCGCCACCCCCGCCGCCCGGTAGTACGCGGCGATGCCCTCCCGCAACGCGGGGATCCCGTACGGGTGGTAGCCGTCGTCCCCGAGCAGGGCGCCCAGGTCGCCGTGGGTCAGCGCCCCCACGGCCTCGCCGACCGCGCCGAGCCCGGGCAGCGCCCCGCTCGACAGGTCCGCGGTGCCGGAGCCCCCCGACCGCGCGTTGAAGCTGACGAGCCGGCCCTCGGCGACGTACCGGTCGAGCGCGCCCGAGCCGCGCAGCCGGGAGCCGCTGCCCCGCACGCTCTCCAGCCACCCCTCGCCCTCCAGGAGCCCGTACGCGGCCGTCACCGTCGACCGGCTCACGCCGAGGACCAGGGCCAGTTCGCGCTGCGAGGGCAGCACGCTGCCGCCGGGCACGTCCCCGCGCTCGGCCAGCTCCCGCAGCGCGTCCGCCAGCCGCCGTGGCAGCGGTCCCGCCCCCTCCGACGACCAGCCGGTGAGGAGCCGTGACAGACGGGTCGAAGCAATCCTGGCCATGGCCCACATCTTGCTGCACGGCTCTCCTCGGGGATCTTCACGACGCAGGCCAATCCGGCCCGACTGGTCGTTGTCGCCGCAGGTCACCCGTCGGAGGATCGACACCGGCGGGACCGGGCCACGGGACCGGGACACGGCTACGGGACCGGGAGAAGGGTGAGGGCATGGCGACCGTCGTGCTGGTCGGCACACTGGACACCAAGGGGGAGGAGTACGCCTGGCTGCGCGAGCGGCTCAGGGAGTACGGCGGCGACGTCCTCCTCGTCGACACCGGCATCATGCCGCCGCCCGCCCGGGGACCCGTGCCCGACGTCCCCGCCGACGTCGTCGCGCGGGCCGCGGGACACGACCTGGCGCGGCTCCGGGCCGCCGGGGACCGCGGGGCTGCCGTCACCGCGATGGCGCAGGGCCTCGCCCGGATCGTCGTCGACCTCTACCGCAAGGGAAGGCTGCACGCCGTGCTCGCCGCGGCCGGCAGCGGCGGCTCCGCGATCGCCGCCCAGGCCATGCGGGCCCTGCCCATCGGCGTCCCGAAGGTGCTCGTCAGCACCATGGCCGGCGGTGACGTCTCCCCGTACGTCGACAGCAGCGACCTCACCCTGATGTACAGCGTCGTCGACATCTCCGGACTCAACTCCGTGTCCTGCCAGGTCCTCGGCAACGCCGCAGCGGCCGCCGCCGGCATGGCCCGCCGCCACGAGCGCAACCACGACGAGCCCGCCGGCCGGGGACGGCCGGTCGTCGCGGCCACCATGTTCGGCGTGACCACCCCGGCCGTCGACACGGCCCGCGCCCGGCTCGCCGAACTCGGCTACGAGGTCCTCGTCTTCCACGCCACCGGCGCCGGCGGCCGGGCGGTCGAGAAGCTCGCCAGGGACGGCATGCTCGACGGCGTCCTCGACCTCACCACCACCGAACTCGCCGACGAGCTCGTCGGCGGCGTGCTCGGTGCGGGCCCGTCCCGGCTCACCGCCGCCGGGGCCGTCGGCATCCCCCAGGTCGTCGCCCCCGGAGCGCTCGACATGGTCAACTTCGGGCCCGCCGCGACCGTCCCCGAGCGGTTCGCCGAACGCCGGCTGCTCATCCACAACGCGACCGTCACCCTGATGCGCACCACCGCGGGCGAGATGGCCGAGCTCGGCACCGGGATCGGCCGCAAGCTCCGCACCGCGCGCGGCCCCGCCGAGGTCTTCTGGCCGCTGCGCGGCGTCTCCGCCGTGGACACGGCCGGCGGGCCCTTCGAGGACCCGGAGGCGGACCGTGCCGGGCTCGACGCGCTGCGCGCCGCCGTCCGGGGCGGCGAGGTCCGGGTCCACGAACTCGACGCCCACGTCAACGACCCCTCCTTCGCGGTCGCCATGGCCGACCGCCTCCACCAGCTGATCACCGAGAACGCCCGCGCCGCCGCCCGATGAGACACCGAGGAGCGACCATCGTGACCACCATCAGCCGCCAGGACGTGCTCGACCGACTCCGCGCCCAGGTCGCCGCGGGCCGCCCGATCGTCGGCGCGGGCGCGGGAACCGGCCTCTCCGCCAAGTGCGCCGAGGCCGGCGGGGTCGACCTGCTGATCATCTACAACTCGGGCCGCTACCGGATGGCCGGCCGCGGCTCGCTCGCCGGTCTCCTGCCGTACGGGGACGCCAACGCGATCGTCCAGGACATGGCCCGCGAGGTGCTGCCCGTGGTCCGCGACACCCCCGTCCTCGCCGGCGTCTGCGGCACCGACCCGTTCCGCCGCATGGACCTCTTCCTCGACGAGCTCAAGGCCATGGGCTTCGCCGGAGTGCAGAACTTCCCCACGGTCGGCCTGTACGACGGCACCTTCCGGGTCAACCTGGAGGAGACCGGCATGGGGTACGGCCTGGAGGTCGACATGGTCCGCGCCGCCCACGAACGCGACCTGCTGACCGCCCCGTACGTCTTCGACCCCGAGCAGGCCGCCGACATGGCCGCGGCCGGCGCCGACGTCCTGGTGCCCCACGTCGGGCTCACCACCAAGGGGGCCATCGGCGCGGGCACGGCCATGACGCTCGACCGGGCCGCCGCCGCGGTCCAGGAGATGCACGACGCGGCCAAGCGGGTGAACCCCGACGTCCTCGTGCTCTGCCACGGCGGACCCATCGCCGAGCCCGAGGACGCGCGGTACGTCCTGGAGCACACCACCGGCGTCGTCGGCTTCTTCGGAGCCTCGTCGATCGAACGCCTCCCCACGGAGCGGGCCGTCACCGAACAGACCCGCGCCTTCAAGGCCCTCGCCACCGGCTGAGGCCGTCGTCGGGGCGCGGCCCGTCCGGTGAGCGGCTGCTCATGCGCTCTGCCCCTGCCCCCACCCGTCCCCGTCGGCACGGACAGGGGCAG
>NZ_MWIG01000743.1:0-7125 GCF_002156145.1 Streptomyces sp. NRRL B-24572
GGGGCGGACCTCGTGGACCTTGATCCAGGAGGACTCGGGCGGGTCGAGGGGGTGGTCCTCGGGGGTGAAGGTGCCGCGACTGACCCAGCGGTCCGATACGCAGAGCCGCGAGGCCCCCTTGTCCCTGGCTCTCGGAGTGAATCGCGCTCCGATGATCGGGGCGATCTCAGCCAGGAAGGGGACGTTGGAGCTCGTGATCACACGCGCGTCCCATCCCTTGACGGGGCAGCCGTCACCTTCGATGTATCCGTCGAGGAACCCCTTGAAGGTATCGAGGTCCCGCAGGACGACCCGGGGGAAGCGCTGCCGCATGTGGTGGGCGTCGCCGCCCACATAGTGCCGCAGCGCGTCTGAGAGGTACGAGGAGACCACCCGTACCCGGAAGCCGGGCAGGTCTCGCTTCAGATATCCGGACGGCCGGGTCACCGCTTCCAGGCGAGCCGGCAGGCCTGTGCAGGCCGTCAGAGCCTTCGCGTAGCGCGTCGCGAAGGCCTCCTCATTCACGACCAGCGACACGTAGTTCTTGCCGACTGTCCCATCAGCGCACGTGGCGCCGACGAAGTAGCCGAACTCGTACCCTGGCCAGATTGTCAGCCGCTCCCGGCACAGCTTCTTCGCGTGCGTCCAGGCGACCGTCGTCCCCGCCGCCTCCGCCGCGTGCGTCCACCCGTCCGGCGTGAGCAGCAGCAGGTCCGGGCTGGCCGTGAACGCCATGTGGTCCGTGACCACCTCGACGGATTCCCGCCCCTTCACCGCCGTCACGTCCACGGCCGTGGTCCGCACCGTCCGGTCGCCGTCCAGCGTCCACATCACGCTGCCCGGAGCCACGTTCTTGGCCTGTGCGCAGCCGTCCACCAGGTTGACCAGCATCTTGCTGGTCGGCCCGTACCCCATACCGCCCCCCTTGATCAGCGATCAACTCCACTGATCAGGACGGTATGGAGCACAGCGGACACTCCGCTACTAGCGGGCCAATATCAGGGACATAGCCTCAGCACGGGTGGTAGCGTCACGAAGTTGACCACGCACCGCAGAGGTCGTCGTCTTCGCGCCCGGCTTACGGATGCCGCGCAGCGACATGCACATGTGTTCGGCCTCGATCACGACGATCGCGCCACGGGCCTCAAGGATCTTCATCAGCGAATCGGCGATCTGGGTCGTCAGGCGCTCCTGCACCTGCGGGCGCCGCGCGAAGACATCGACCAGACGTGCCAGCTTCGAGAGTCCCGTGATCTTGCCGCTTTCGGCAGGGATGTAGCCCACGTGGGCCACGCCATGGAACGGGAGCAAATGATGTTCGCAGAACGAAACGAGTTCAATGTCCTTCACGAGGACCATTTCGTCGTGTCCGAGGTCAAAAGTCGTGGTCAGAACATCCTCGGGCTCCTGGCGCATTCCTGACAGCAATTCCCTGTATGCACGTGCAACGCGTGCAGGGGTCTCTTGCAAACCCTCGCGGTCCGGGTCCTCGCCGACCGCGATGAGGAGCTCCCGTACGGCGTTCTCGGCGCGCTTCTCGTCGAACTCGCCGATCGTGCCCTCGCCGTCCAGCGTCACCGGGTCGGTCATCCTGTGCCTCGTTCCGTCTGACTGTGTGTGCGCGAAAGAGCCGCGCCCCCACAGGCTAGAACCTGTGGGGGCGCGGCTTCCATTCCGGGGTCCCGGGGCGGTCAGTCCTCGGGGGTGTCCACCGGGGCGATGTCGATGCCCTTGGTGGTGTCGACCGCCGGGGTCACCGAGCCGTTCGCGGTGTTCGTCAGGGCCAGCTCCTTGGGGGAGAGGACCGGCGGACGCGTGGACGGGGTGCGGCGGGCCGAGCCCGTCCAGGCCGGGCGGGCCGGGCGCTTGACGATGGGGGCGAAGATCTCGGCGATCTCCTCCTTGCCCAGCGTCTCCTTCTCCAGGAGGGCGAGGACCAGGTTGTCGAGGACGTCGCGGTTCTCGACCAGGATCTCCCAGGCCTCGTTGTGCGCGGTCTCGATGAGCTTCTTGACCTCTTCGTCGACCAGCGCGGCGACCTCTTCCGAGTAGTCGCGCTGGTGCGCCATCTCACGGCCGAGGAAGGGCTCGGTGTTGTCGCCGCCGAACTTGATGGCGCCGAGCCGCTCGGTCATGCCGTACTGGGTGACCATCGCGCGGGCCGTGGCGGTGGCCTTCTCGATGTCGTTGGCCGCGCCGGTGGTCGGGTCGTGGAAGACCAGCTCCTCCGCCGCGCGCCCGCCCAGCATGTACGCCAGCTGGTCGAGCATCTCGTTGCGGGTGGTCGAGTACTTGTCCTCGTCGGGGAGGACCATGGTGTAGCCCAGGGCCCGGCCGCGGGACAGGATCGTGATCTTGTGGACCGGGTCGGCGTTGGGCGAGGCCGCCGCGACCAGGGCGTGGCCGCCCTCGTGGTACGCGGTGATCTTCTTCTCCTTGTCCGACATGATCCGGGTCCGCTTCTGCGGGCCCGCGACCACACGGTCGATCGCCTCGTCCAGGGCCTTGTTGTCGATCAGCTTCTGATCGCCGCGGGCGGTGAGGAGCGCCGCCTCGTTGAGGACGTTGGAGAGGTCCGCGCCGGTGAAGCCGGGGGTGCGACGGGCGACGGCGCCGAGGTCGACGTCCGGGGCGACCGGCTTGCCCTTCTGGTGGACCTTGAGGATCTCCAGACGGCCCTGCATGTCCGGGCGGTCGACGGCGATCTGCCGGTCGAAGCGGCCGGGGCGCAGGAGCGCCGGGTCGAGGATGTCGGGGCGGTTCGTGGCGGCGATGAGGATCACGCCGCCCTTGACGTCGAAGCCGTCCATCTCGACGAGGAGCTGGTTGAGGGTCTGCTCGCGCTCGTCGTGACCGCCGCCGAGGCCGGCGCCGCGGTGGCGTCCGACGGCGTCGATCTCGTCGACGAAGACGATCGCGGGAGCGTTGGCCTTGGCCTGCTCGAAGAGGTCGCGGACGCGGCTGGCGCCGACGCCGACGAACATCTCCACGAAGTCGGAGCCGGAGATCGAGTAGAACGGCACGCCGGCCTCGCCGGCGACGGCGCGCGCGAGGAGCGTCTTGCCGGTTCCGGGCGGACCGTAGAGCAGGACGCCCTTGGGGATCTTGGCGCCGACGGCCTGGAACTTCGCGGGCTCCTGGAGGAACTCCTTGATCTCGTGGAGTTCCTCGACGGCCTCGTCCGAGCCGGCGACGTCGGCGAACGTGGTCTTCGGCGTGTCCTTGGTGATGAGCTTCGCCTTGGACTTGCCGAACTGCATGACGCGGGAGCCGCCGCCCTGCATCTGGTTCATCAGGAAGAGGAAGACGACCACGATGAGGACGAAGGGGAGGAGCGAGAGCAGGATCGAGACGAAGGGCGACTGCTTCGTCGGGGAGACGGTGTAGCCCTTCTCGATCTGCCCGGCCTCGAACTTCTCCTGGAGCTTGTCGGCGAGGTCCGCGCCCTGGGTGCCGATGTAGCTGGCCTGGACCTTGTCGGCCTTGTCGATCTTCTGGCCGTCGACGAGGTCGATCTTGATGATCTGCTCGTCACCGGTGGTGAGTCTTGCCTGCTTGACCTGGTTCTTGTCGATCGCCTGGACGACCTGGCCGGTGTCCACCGTCTTGTAGCCCTCGGACGAGCCGACGACCTGCATCAGCACGACCACGGCGAGGACGGCCAGCACGATCCACATGACCGGCCCACGGAAGTATCGCTTCACGTCCATCCATACGGAGCGATGACGCCCCGTCCCTCCTGCCCGTAGGAAAATGCTGCTGTGAGAGCTGCTGTGTGAAAAAGCTGTTCTTCGGACGGTACCTCAGCATCGTCGCCCGCGACCGCCTTCCCGTGGTTCAACGGAGGGAAGGCGGTGCGGGTTCCCCGTGGGGCCGAAGTCCCGGCCGCGGTGTCAGCCGCCGTAGACGTGCGGGGCGAGCGTGCCGACGAACGGAAGGTTCCGGTACTTCTCGGCGTAGTCGAGGCCGTAGCCGACGACGAACTCGTTGGGGATGTCGAAGCCGATCCACTTGACGTCGATGGCGACCTTCGCGGCCTCCGGCTTGCGCAGGAGGGTGCACACCTCCAGGGAGGCGGGCTCGCGGGAGCCGAGGTTCGACAGCAGCCAGGACAGGGTCAGGCCGGAGTCGATGATGTCCTCGACGATCAGGACGTGCTTGCCCTTGATGTCGGTGTCGAGGTCCTTGAGGATGCGGACGACGCCCGAGGACTGGGTGCCGGCGCCGTACGAGGAGACGGCCATCCAGTCCATGGTGACGGGGGTGGACAGGGCGCGAGCCAGATCCGCCATCACCATCACGGCGCCCTTGAGGACACCGACGATGAGCAGGTCCTTGCCCGCGTATTCCGCGTCGATCTTCGCGGCCAGCTCTGCCAGCTTGGCGTCGATCTCTTCCTTGGTGATGAGCACCGACTGGAGGTCGGTGCCCATGTCCTTCTCGTTCACCCGGGTCACTTTCGTTGCAGCGTGCGTCAGCCTTGCCGGATGACCAGTCTGCCACCCTGGCGGCGGGCTTCGACTCGGCCGGGCAGGTTGATGGCTCCCTGACCGCGCCATCCGGTGATGAGCCGGTCGACTTCTTCGATGTGGCGGGCGAAGAGGGAGCCGGCGGGGGCGCCCTCGGCGATGACGGCGCGGCGCAGGACGCGGCGGCGTACGGCGGGGGGCAGCCCGAAGAGCTTGGCGCATTCGAGGGCGCCCGCCTCGTCGCGTACGGCGGTCTCGGCGTCGGCGGCCCAGGTGTCGAGGGCGTCGGCGTCGTCGCGGGAGAGCTGGGCCGTTCGGGCGAGGGCTTCGACGACGCCCTTGCCGAGGGCCTTCTCGAGGGCGGGGAGGCCCTCGTGGCGGAGCCGGGAGCGGGTGTAGGCGGGGTCGCTGTTGTGGGGGTCGTCCCAGACGGCGAGCTCCTGGGCGATGCAGGCCTTGCGGACGGTCTGGCGGTCGAGCTGGAGGAAGGGGCGCCGGTAGCGTCCCGAGGTGCCGGAGACGGCGGCCATGCCGGACAGGGAGCGGATGCCGGAGCCGCGGGCGAGGCCGAGGAGGACGGTCTCGGCCTGGTCGTCGCGGGTGTGGCCGAGGAGGATCGCGGTGGCGCCGTGGCGCTCGGCGGCGGCGTCGAGGGCGGCGTACCGGGCGTCGCGGGCAGCGGCCTCGGGTCCGCCTTCGCGGCCGACGGTGACGGCGACGGCCTCGGAGGGGGTGAGGCCGAGTGCGGTCATGCGTCCGGCGACCTCGGCGGCCCGGGTCTCGGAGCCGTCCTGGAGGCCGTGGTCGACGGTGATGCCGCCGGCGCGCACGGGGAGTTTGCGGGCCTCGAAGGCGAGGGCGGAGGCGAGTGCCATGGAGTCGGCGCCTCCGGAGCAGGCGACGAGCACCAGCGGTTCGTCGCCGGTGGTGTCGCCGGTGGTGTGGTCGGTGATGACGTCGTGGAGTACGCGGCGGACCGCCAGGCGTATCGCCGCGACCGCAGGATGGGGACCCATGTCCGGTGCCCTTCGTGATGGGGGTGGGGTGCCTCGGTCGGAGTCTTAACGGTCGGAAAGGGGGGTTCGGTCACTCAGAGTGCGTCGATGGTGACAGAAACCCGGCCGTTACCCGAGCATTGCACGCCTCACCCCATGCCAAGGGTCCCTCGGATGGGTGATTGGTGGGGTGTTCTGACGTGTTCCGGTGTCGTGTGCCGCTCCTGTCTCAGGAGTCTGCCTTACGGTGCGCCCTCTCTCACGAGTCCGCCTTGCGGTGCACCCTCTCTCACGAGTCCGCCTTGCGGTGCACCCTCGCGATCCAGTCGGCGGGGGCGGCGATCTCGGTCTTGGTGGGGAGCGTGTTGGGCGAGGTCCAGATCCGGTTGAAGCCGTCCATGCCCACCTGGTCGACGACGGCGCGGACGAAGCGCTCCCCGTCGCGGTACTGGCGGAGTTTTGCGTCGAGGCCGAGGAGCCTGCGCAGGGCGAGGTCGAGGCGGGAGGCGCCGCGGGCGCGGCGGGCCTGGAACTTCTCGCGGATCTCGGCGACGGAGGGGACGACCTGGGGTCCGACGCCGTCCATGACGTAGTCGGCGTGTCCTTCGAGGAGCGACATGACGGCGGTGAGGCGGCCGAGGATCTCGCGCTGTTCGGGGGTCTGGACGAGTTCGACGAGGGACGGGGAGGGCTCGCCCTCCTCGCCCTCGGGGCGGCCGCCGGCGAGGGTCTGGGCGGCTTCGCGGAGGCGTTCGACGACGGTGCCGGGGTCGACGTCGGTGGCGGCGAGGAACGACTGGATCTCGCCCTGGAGGTGGTCGCGGAGCCAGGGGACGGCGGTGAACTGGGTGCGGTGGGTCTCCTCGTGGAGGCAGACCCAGAGCCGGAAGTCGTGCGGGGAGACGTCGAGTTCGCGTTCGACGTGGACGACGTTCGGGGCGACGAGGAGGAGGCGTCCGCCGCCGTTCGCCCCGGCGGGGAGGTCGCGGGTGGCGGGGGCGAAGGTCTCGTACTGGCCGAGGATGCGGGAGGCGAGGAACGAGAGCAGCATGCCGAGTTCGACGCCGGTGACCTTGCCGCCGAAGGCGCCGAGCACGGCGCTGCCGGGGTTGGTGGAGCGGCGTTCCTGCATCTTGCCGAGGAGGGGGGTGAGCAGTTCGCGGAAGCCGGCGACGTTGGCCTTGATCCAGCCGACGCGGTCGACGACGAGGACGGGGGTGTCGTGCGGTTCGGTGCCCTCGGGGATCATCCGGGTGTAGGCCCGGACGTGTTCCTCGGAGGCCTTGGCGTGTCTGCGGAGTTCGGCGACGACCTCGCGGGCCTCGTCGCGGCTGACTTCGGGTCCGGGCCGCACGAGGCGGGTCGCGGTCGCGACCGCGAGGTTCCAGTCGACCATCCCGGATGTGCCTGCGCCACCGATGCTCGTCATGCGTCAACCGTACGGGCTCGGGGCCTGTTCGGTGAGGGTTCGATGGGGGGCGCGTGTGATCACTTCCGGCCCGCGAGGGCGGCGGAGAGCCGGTCGAGGGCGGGCTGTGCCTCGTACGGGGAGAGGGTGCGGCCGGCGAGGAACGCGAAGGCGAGGAGGCGTCCGTCGGGGGTGACGACGGTGCCGGCGAGGGTGTTGACGCCCGTGAGGGTGCCGGTCTTGGCCCGGATGAGGCCGAGTCCTGCGGGGGCGG
>NZ_MWIG01000744.1:0-596 GCF_002156145.1 Streptomyces sp. NRRL B-24572
CGCCGCCGAGCGGCGAACCTGGTCCCTGTGCCCCACCCGCCGACCGTCATTCCACCGTCCGACCCGGGTCGTCCCGGCGTGTCCGCCACGCCCGCAACACCCGATCCCACCGGTACGGGCTCCTCGCCGCGCCCTACTGGACCCGGTACGACCGCACCTGGCCCGATCACGCCCGGCGCGACGGCACCCGGCGCGACCGTATCCGGCCTGACCACGCCCGATGCGGCCGCACCTGGCTTGACTGTGTCCGGCGCGACCGAACTCGGTCCGACCGCGCCCGGCGCGACCGTACCTGGCCTGGCCGCGTCTGGTGCGACCGAGCCCCGCACGACCGAACCTCGTGCGACCGAACCTCGCACGACCGAATCCCGTGCGGTCGAGTCGAGTCGGACTGAGCCTCGCCCGGTTGAACCCCTTGCGGTCGGGTCCCTCGCGGCCTGCGCCGAATCCGCCTGGTCGGCCCGCTTCGTGCGGCTCGGCGCCCCTCGGCCGGGACCGGCGGCGCGGCGCGCCCGCTGGTTCGGTGTGCCGCTCGTGCCGCTGCTCACGGCCACGCTGGTGACCGGCGCCTTCCTGGCCGCCGGGGGCGGCGCGGA
>NZ_MWIG01000745.1:0-8198 GCF_002156145.1 Streptomyces sp. NRRL B-24572
CCGGCCTGGGGTGGGGTGATGCCTGCTCGGGTCAGGGCAGGTGGGGGATCAGGCGCGGGAGCCGGCCCGGCGGCGCAGGACGACGAAGCCGAGGCCCGCGGCGGCGAGCGAAGCCGCGCCCGCACCGACGGCGATCAGGGCGGTCGAGTCGCCCTCGGCGGCGAACTCGGCACCGGCCGCGACACCGCCCTGCGGGATGACGGAGGTCTGCCCGGTGTGGGTGGTGGTGCCGGTGCCGGTCGTGCCCGCGCCGGTCCCCTTCGCGTTCTCGATCGGCACCTCGAACGAGCAGCCCTTCGGCAGCTTCGGGAAGGCGTGCGTGGAGCCCTTGGCGGTGCCGCCCTCGACCTTGGTGTAGAGCGACGGCGTCGCGCTCTTCGGGTCGACGATCCGGGCGATGATGCCGACGCTCTCCGGCAGCGAGGGGTGCGTCCGGTCGACCATCGCGAAGACCCTGTCCTCACCGGCGGTGCTGAACTCGGCCACGGGGCCCTGCCGGGTCATGAACAGCTCGGCCCGGGTGCCGGCGCCGATGCCGACGACCTTGCTGACCGTGCACTTGCCGAGGGACTTCGTGCCGGACTCGCCCTGGCCGCCGCCGCCCATGCCGTACGGCTGCGGGGCGGCCTGCTCGGCCCCGCCGGCGATGAAGGCGGCGATGCCTCCGTCGCGCTCCAGGACGACGACGGCCCTGTCGTAGAAGAAGACCTGGCGGTCGCCCGAGAGGTAGGTGAAGCCGCGGCCCTTGTCGTCCACGAGCTGCTGGAGGCCGAGGCGGCCGTTGTGCTCGGCGAGCTCCAGGATCGTGCCGTCGGCGAGCTTGTAGATGCCGGGGGTGGCGCCGGGGCGGTAGTTGCCGACCCAGTTGTAGGTGGTGCCGTTCGAGTTGAGGACGAGGAACTCGCCGTTGTCGTTGCCGGCGACGGAGCGCTTGTTCGCGTCCAGGTGTCCGACCAGGTGGCCGCCGCGGTAGAGCTCGGCGCGGTGGTGCGTCGCGTCGATCATGTAGATCTTGGCGACGGTGCCGCCGATGAGGGTCTGGGTGTGGACCAGGGTGCCGCCCGTGTACTGGATCGCGGCGGCGGTCACGTTGCCCTCGAAGTCCAGGGTCACCGCGTATCCGCCGAAGACCTTGGTCTCCTTCGGCGGGTAGCCGGCGCCGGCCTTCAGGTCGCCCAGGACCGTGCCGCCCTTGAGGACGGTGGCGGTGTAGTACGGGTGCTGGTCGCCCTTGGCGTACACCTTGGCCGAAAGACCTCCGGCCAGCTGGACCGTGCGGATCAGGGTGCCGTTCGCGGCGTCGACGGCGACGGCGGTCACCTTGCCGGTGAAGTCGAGGGTCACCGCGTATCCGGAGAAGACCCGGGTGTCCTCCTTCGGGTAGCCGGCGCCGGCCTTCAGCTCGCCCAGGACCGTGCCGCCCTTGAGGACGGTGGCGGTGTAGTACGGGTGCTGGTCGCCCCGGGCGTACACCTTGGCCGAAAGACCTCCGGCCAGCTGGACCGTGCGGAGGAGAGTGCCCTGCGAGGCCGCGGTGGCGGTGGTAGCGGTCGCGGTCGCCTTGGGCGCCGGGGTCGTACCGGCGGCGAAGGCACTGCCGGCCGCGAGGGCCGGGGTGGCGACGACGCCGGCGACGAGCGCGGTGGCGAGGGCGGTGCGAAGGGCGGTGCGCATAACGACTCCCGAAGAGGTTCGGTGGCGGATGAAGAAGAGCCGCATGCCGCTGACATCTCCTCGGGAAGGGCCGGTGAGTTCTCGCTGGCTGCTGATAAAAATCTAAAGATCTTGTATGCGGGAGCCGTCCACTCCACGTCACGGGCGCGTGACAGGGGTCACCACGCCGCCGGACCCCCTGTGACCTCGGGCTCCATGAAGGGGCTCCCCTGTACAGGTCGCTACGCGCGTAGATATGCTCGACTGGTGACCATGCCCACCACTGCATCCGCAGCTTCCGCTTTCGCCGACGTGACCGCGTCCGACAGTGCGCTGCGCCGCTTCCTCCACGGGCTGCCCGGCGTCGACGCCGTCGGCCTGGAGGCGCGCGCCGCGTCCCTCGGCACCCGCTCGATCAAGACCACGGCCAAGGCGTACGCCATCGACCTGGCCATTTCCATGATCGACCTGACGACTCTCGAAGGCGCGGACACCCCGGGCAAGGTCCGGGCGCTCGCCGCCAAGGCCGTCAACCCCGATCCGACCGACCGCACGACCCCGAAGACGGCCGCCGTCTGCGTCTACCCCGACATGGTGGCCACCGCCAAGGCCGCCGTCGCGGGCTCGGGCGTCAAGGTCGCCTCGGTCGCCACCGCCTTCCCGGCCGGGCGCGCCGCGCTCCCCGTGAAGCTGGCCGACACCGCCGACGCGATCGCCGCCGGCGCCGACGAGATCGACATGGTCATCGACCGTGGCGCCTTCCTCGCCGGCCGGTACATGGAGGTCTTCGAGCAGATCGCCGCGATCAAGGCGGAGTGCGGCGACCGCGCCCGCCTCAAGGTGATCTTCGAGACCGGCGAGCTCTCCACGTACGACAACATCCGCCGCGCCTCCTGGCTCGGCATGATGGCCGGCGCGGACTTCATCAAGACCTCGACCGGCAAGGTCGCGGTCAACGCCACCCCGGCGAACACCCTCCTCATGCTGGAGGCCGTGCGCGACTTCCGCGCGCAGACCGGCGTGCAGATCGGCGTGAAGCCGGCCGGCGGCATCCGCAACACCAAGGAAGCGATCAAGTTCCTGGTGCTCGTCAACGAGACCGTGGGCGAGGACTGGCTGGACAACCACTGGTTCCGCTTCGGCGCTTCCAGCCTGCTCAACGACCTGCTGATGCAGCGCCAGAAGCTGGCGACCGGCCGTTACTCCGGCCCCGATTACGTGACGGTGGACTGATCAACATGGCATCTGCATTCGAGTACGCACCGGCACCGGAGTCGCGTGCGATCGTCGACATCGCGCCGAGCTACGGCCTGTTCATCGACGGCGAGTTCGTCGACGCCGCCGACGGCAAGGTCTTCAAGACCGTCTCGCCGTCCAGCGAGGAGGTCCTCGCCGAGGTCGCCCAGGCGGGCGCCGAGGACGTCGACCGCGCGGTGAAGGCGGCACGTAAGGCCTTCGAGAAGTGGTCGGCGCTGCCCGGCTCCGAGCGCGCCAAGTACCTCTTCCGCATCGCCCGGATCATCCAGGAGCGCAGCCGCGAGCTGGCCGTCCTGGAGACCCTGGACAACGGCAAGCCGATCAAGGAGACCCGCGACGCGGACCTCCCGCTGGTCGCCGCGCACTTCTTCTACTACGCGGGCTGGGCCGACAAGCTCGACCACGCGGGCTACGGGCCGGACCCGAAGCCGCTGGGCGTGGCCGGCCAGGTCATCCCGTGGAACTTCCCCCTGCTCATGCTGGCGTGGAAGATCGCCCCGGCGCTCGCGACCGGCAACACGGTCGTCCTGAAGCCGGCCGAGACGACCCCGCTCTCCGCCCTGTTCTTCGCGGACATCTGCCGCCAGGCCGGGCTGCCGAAGGGCGTCGTCAACATCCTTCCCGGGTACGGGGAGACGGGCGCCGCGCTGGTCGAGCACCCGGACGTGAACAAGGTGGCCTTCACCGGTTCGACGGCGGTCGGCAAGTCGATCGCGCGCTCGGTCGCCGGCACGCACAAGAAGGTCACCCTCGAACTGGGCGGCAAGGGCGCCAACATCGTCTTCGACGACGCGCCGATCGACCAGGCCGTCGAGGGCATCGTCAACGGCATCTTCTTCAACCAGGGCCAGGTCTGCTGCGCGGGCTCGCGCCTCCTCGTCCAGGAGTCGATCCAGGACGAGCTGCTCGACAGCCTGAAGCGCCGCCTGTCGACGCTCCGCCTCGGCGACCCGCTCGACAAGAACACCGACATCGGCGCCATCAACTCCTCGGAGCAGCTGGCCCGCATCACCTCCCTCGTGGAGCAGGGCGAGGCGGAGGGCGCCGAGCGCTGGACCGCCGCGTGCGAGATCCCGTCGGCCGGTTACTGGTTCGCCCCGACGCTCTTCACGGGCGTCACGCAGGCGCACCGGATCGCCCGCGACGAGATCTTCGGCCCGGTCCTGTCGGTGCTGTCCTTCCGTACGCCCGACGAGGCCGTCGCGAAGGCCAACAACAGCCAGTACGGCCTGTCGGCGGGCATCTGGACGGAGAAGGGCTCCCGCATCCTCGCGGTCGCCAACAAGCTCCGGGCCGGTGTCGTCTGGGCCAACACGTTCAACAAGTTCGACCCGACCTCGCCCTTCGGCGGCTACAAGGAGTCGGGCTTCGGCCGCGAGGGCGGCCGCCACGGTCTGGAGGCCTACCTCGATGTCTGATCAGACGCGCCTCAGTGTCTTCAAGACCTACAAGCTGTACGTCGGGGGCAAGTTCCCCCGCTCCGAGAGCGGCCGGGTGTACGAGGTGACGGACTCGAAGGGCAAGTGGCTGGCGAACGCGCCGCTCTCCTCCCGCAAGGACGCCCGTGACGCGGTCGTCGCCGCGCGCAAGGCCTTCGGCGGCTGGGCGGGCGCCACCGCGTACAACCGCGGCCAGATCCTCTACCGCGTCGCCGAGATGCTGGAGGGGCGCAAGGGCCAGTTCGTGCACGAGGTCGCGCACGCGGAGGGCCTGTCCAAGAACAAG
The DNA here is from genome assembly GCF_002156145.1 of Streptomyces sp. NRRL B-24572. NCBI lineage: Bacteria > Bacillati > Actinomycetota > Actinomycetes > Kitasatosporales > Streptomycetaceae > Streptomyces > Streptomyces sp. NRRL B-24572. The sequence continues at coordinate 4,636 of NZ_MWIG01000745.1, forward strand.
GCGGCCGTGGTCGTCGACGCGGCGATCGACCGCTGGGTCTGGTACGCGGGCTGGACCGACAAGATCGCCCAGGTCGTGGGCGGCGCGAACCCGGTGGCGGGCCCGTACTTCAACCTGTCGACCCCCGAGCCGACGGGCGTCGTCACGGTGGTCGCCCCGCAGGACTCGTCCTTCCTGGGCCTGGTCTCGGTGATCGCCCCGGTGATCGCGACGGGCAACACGGCCGTCGTCATCGCCTCGGAGAAGTCCCCGCTCCCCGCCCTCTCCCTGGGCGAGGTCCTGGCCACCTCCGACCTCCCCGGCGGCGTGGTGAACATCCTCTCCGGCAAGGCCGCCGAGATGGGCCCGCACCTCGCGGCCCACCAGGACGTCAACGCGATCGACCTGACGGGAGCGGACACCGATCTGGCCCGCGACCTGGAGATCGCGGCGGCGGACAACCTGAAGCGCGTCCTGCGCCCCCGTACCGAGGACTTCGCCGAGTCCCCGGGCACGGACCGCATGACCGCGTTCCTGGAGACGAAGACGGTCTGGCACCCCACGGGTTCGCTGGGCGCGAGCGGCTCCTCGTACTAGGACCCCCATGACGAACGGCCCCCGGGACCACCCGGGGGCCGTTCGTCATGCCCCGGCGCGTTCGATCAGCCCGGCGACCCCGTCGAGGACGCAGTCGAGCCCCGTCTCGAACAGCCACCCCGCGTCGTCCTTGCGGGCCGCGCCGAGGGCGTACGTCCGGTAGGTCGGGTAGCGGCCGGTACCGAGCAGGTACGACATCTGCGGGGCGAGCCCCCGGCGGGTCTCGTCGGCGTTCTCCCAGCCCTGCTCCTTCATGTAGAGGGCGACGGCGACCTCCGCCTGCACGGCTCCGTGCACATACGCGCCGACCGCCCGGAACGCGGCCATCATCGTGTCGACGTCGAGGCCCAGGCCGGCGAGGGAGGCCAGCTGCCGCTCGGCGGCCGCCATCCGGTTCGGGGTGAGGGCGAAGAGCGGGGTCGGCAGCTGGGCGAGCCAGGGGTGGCGCAGCATCCCGTCGCGGGTGCGGTGCGCGTGGATCCGCAGGGTGTCCCGCCAGCCCTCGGTGGTCTCCGGGGGCTCCAGCTCGGTCGAGACCCGGTCGACCATGAGGGCCCAGAGTTCGTCCTTGCCGTTGACGTGCCGGTACGCGGCCATGGGCGCGACGCCCAGCTCGGCGGCGACCTTGCGCATGGTGACGGCGGCGAAGCCCTCGCGGTCCGCGATCCCGATCGCGGCCTCGGCGATCCGGCCCGGGGTGAGGGACGCCCGGGGCGCCACCGCGGGCCGATCGAGCCGCTCCCACAGCGAGACGCCTTCCGTCTCGTCCTTCTTCGCCACTCCGGCCTCCTCGTGTCGCGTACAGCGTATGCCTTGTGGACGCCGTACACATCGGCGTGTACGTTGTACACCCGCCTGTGTACGACGTACACATCACCGTTCCAGGGGGAACCATGAGCACTCCGCTCCGCCTCGCCGCCACCCGGGGCTCGACCCGCGCCAAGAAGCCGTACGGAGCCTGACCATGACCGACCAGCGAAAGAAGCTCCCCTATCCGGGCCTCATCGGGCTCATGCTCGGCATCGTCCTCGGCACCCTCGACGGCACGATCGTCGGCACCGCGCTCCCGACCGTCGCCGGCGAACTCGGCGGCCTCGACCGGCTGTCGTGGGTGGTCACCGCGTACCTCCTCGCCGCCGCCGTCGCCACCCCCCTCTGGGGCAAGGCCGGCGACCTGTACGGACGCAAGGGCGCCTACCTCTCCGCCGTCGCCGTCTTCCTCATCGGCTCCGTCCTCTCCGGCCTCGCCCGGAACATGGACCAGCTCATCGCCTTCCGCGCCCTCCAGGGCGTCGGCGCCGGCGGCCTGATGGTCGGCGCCTTCGCCCTGATCGGCACCGTCGTCTCCCCGGAGGACAGCCCGCGGGTCCAGGCGATCACCGGGGCGATGCTCCCGGCCGCCTTCGCCGGCGGCCCGCTCCTCGGCGGACTGCTCACCGACCACCTGAACTGGCGCTGGGCCTTCTACGTCAACCTGCCCGTCGGCATCGCCGCGCTGCTGCTCGTCTCGCTCGGGCTGCGCGTGCGGACCCCACGCGTCCGGGCCCGCGTGGACGTGGCAGGGGCGCTGCTCCTCACCACCGGCATCCTCGCCCTGACCCTGCTCGCCACCTGGGGCGGAACGCGGTACGCCTGGGCCTCACCGGGGATCCTCGCCCTGGCCGCGACCGCCGTCGCCGCGCTCGCCCTGTTCGTCAGGACCGAGCGGCGCGCCGCCGAGCCGGTGATCCCGCCCCGGCTGTTCCACAGCCGGAACTTCACCCTCGCGCAGATCCTGAGCCTGCTGGTCGGCGCGGGCATGCTCGCCGCGATGAACTACCTGCCGCAGTACTTCCAGTTCGTCCGCGGCGGGACGTCCACGGCGAGCGGACTGCTCCTGCTGCCGCTCATGCTCGGCATGGTCGCCGTCCAGCTCGTCACGGGCCGGCTGATCGCACGCGACGGCCGCTACCGGATCTACCCGATCCTCGGCGGCGGACTCATGACCGCGGGCGCGCTGGTCCTGCTCCTGCTCGACGTGGACACCCCGACGGCCCTCGCGTCCGCGCTCACCGTGGTCCTGGGCGCCGGCATGGGCTTCCTCATGCAGTCGACCCTGCTCATCACGATGTACGGCGCCCCGCCCCGGGACAGGGGCGCGGCGAGCGGCACCGTCACGCTCGTCCGCACCCTCGGCGGCTCCCTCGGCGTCGCGACCCTCGGCGCGGTCTTCACCGCACGCCTCGCGGGGGCCGACCCGAACCTGACCCCGGCCCAGGCCGAACGACTGCCGGAGCCGGTACGGGAGGGCCTGCGGGCGGCGGTGGCCGACGGGGTGCACGGGGTGCTGCTCGGCACGGCCGTCCTCGCCGTCCTGGCGTTCGCGGTGGCCTGGCTCGTACGCGAGGTCCCCCTGCGGAACGCTACGGAAGTAGCCCCCGCGTCAGCGGACCGGCCAGCGGCAGATCGGCCACTGCCCCGCCCTTCGTGACGTGGTCGGTCACCAGGTTCGTGCCGACCGGCTTGAAGTCGGCGACCTGGGTGCCGAGGCCGTTGTCGAGCGGGTCGACGCCGGTGTTGGCCAGCGGGTCGAGCTGGAGCTGCGTCAGCGGGCCCACGCCGTGCGTGACGCCCTCCAGTGCGCCCGCCCCGGCCGCGCCGGCGTCCGTCCTGGTCAGCGAGTCGACGGGCAGCGGCACCGGCGCGACGGCCTGCGCCGCGGCGCCCGCGCCGACCAGCGCGGCACCCGCCGCCGTGACCGTCAGACCGGCCTTGAGCAGGGCGTTGCGGCGGGGGGTGCGGGGTTCTGCGTGACGCGCCATGACGATCCTTCCGAGGGGTGACCGAGCGGCCACCGACAGTAGTGGAGGTGTGATGCTCGATACCAACGGCCTTCCTCGGGGGTCCCCTGCACGGGGGAATGGTTCACACTGGTGTCCCGTGAGTTCCCAACCGATCCCGACCCGTGTCGTCCTGCTCGCGGGCCCCTCCGGCTCCGGCAAGTCGTC
>NZ_MWIG01000746.1:0-2128 GCF_002156145.1 Streptomyces sp. NRRL B-24572
TCCACGTCGAGCAGGAGCAGGCCCCAGACCAGGACCAGCAGGCCCTGCGCCACCCTCCCGAACCTCCGCAGCGCGAACTTGTCCGCCGCCACCTGCGCGAGCAGCGGCGCCGGACGCATCAGGAACGTGTCGAGCGAACCGTCCCTCACCCGCTTCCCCATCCGCTGCAGCGAGCCCATCGTCAGGTCCGCGATCCCGAACGACGTGCCCGCCGTCCCGTACAGCAGGGCCACCTCCGCGAACGAGAAACCGCCGAGCCCCCGCACCTGACCGAACATCAGAAGGATCACGACGAAGTCGAAGAACGTGACGCAGAAGCTGGTGACGAGGGTCAGGGCGAAGGACGAGCGGTACGTCATCGTGGAACGGATCCACATGCCCGCCACCATCCGGTACGTGCGCCACGAATCGGCCGGCGGCCTAGCCACCCTGCACCACCACCTTCCGCGTCGCCGCCGCCTGCGCCACCCGGCCCGCCCCGAGCAGGACCAGCGCCCAACAGCCCTGGAAGGCGTACGCCCCCGCGAGCGCCCGGCCCGTCCCGTACCTCCCCAGGTACACATCGGCCGGCACCTGCAGCAGCGACGCCCACGGCAGCATCCGCGCGAGCTCCCCGAGCGCGCCGGGGAAGACGTTCAGCGGGAGCAGCATCCCGGAGAAGAACAGGCCGCCCAGCCAGGCCACCTGCACCACCCCCTGGCCGTCCAGCAGCCAGAACGCGCTCATCGCCACCAGGTACCAGAGCGCGAAGCCGACCACCGAGCCCAGCGCCACCGCCAGCAGGAACGCGAGCCACCTGCCCGGCCCCGACGGCAGGGTGAAGTCGAAGACCAGCGCGCCGAGCGCCATCGGGGCGACCCCTCGGCCGAGCAGCTGGTACGCGGAGCGGCCGGCGTTGGCCGAGAACCACCAGGCCTGGAGGTCGGCGGGACGGTAGAGGTCGACGGCGATGTCACCGGTCCTGATCCGCTCGATCAGCTCGTCCTCGAAGCCGCCGCCCATCAGCCCGCAGACCGTGATCAGCGCCTGCCCGATCCACACGTAGGCGAGGGCGTCGTCCATGGAGTAGCCGCCGAGCCGCGGCCGTTCGTCCCAGAGGGCGATGTACGTGTACGAGAGCACGAAGCCGAAGACGCTGTTGGTGAAGACGCCCGCGGCCGTGGCCACCCGGTAGGTCGCGAAGCGCCGGAAACCGCCCGCGGCCACCGTCGCGTACAGCCGCAGCATGAAGGGCCCTTTCCGGTACGTACGACGGCGAAGCGCACGACCCTAGTGGCTTCGTCCGGCGCGCCGCGAGCGGTTTTCGCGCCACCTTCGGGTCGGTTGGGAGATTTCCGGGGAGTTTCCACCCATTGCATGCAGTATGTGATGCCATGTCCCCTTCCTCTGGTACGAGTGGTACGAGCTCGGATACGAACTGGGAGCCGAGGGACCCCACCCTCCCCGCACCACACCCCGACGACGGACCACCCGACGACCGACCGCGAAGCCGCCCCCGCCGCGTCCTCCGCACCCTCCTCGGGCTCCTCCTCCTCGGCGCGCTCCTGCTCGCCGGCGCCTTCGTCGCCGGCTACCTCCTGGTGGAGATCCCGCCCGCCAACGCCGCCGCCGTCGCCCAGTCCAACGTCTACCTCTACCGGGACGGCACCCCCCTCGCCCGCGACGGCGAGGTCAACCGCGAGAACGTCCCCCTCGGCCAGGTCCCGCTCCCCGTCCGCCGCGCCGTCCTCGCCGCCGAGGAACGCGACTTCCAGACCTCGCGCGCCGTCGACCCCAAGGCCATGGTCCGCGCCGCCTGGAACACCGNNGCAGTACGTCAAGAACTACTACCTGGGCCAGGAACAGACCCTCACCCGCAAGGCCAAGGAGTTCTTCATCGCGCTCAAACTGGGCCGCGAGAAGAGCAAGGAGGAGATCCTCCAGGGCTACCTGAACACCAGCTACTTCGGCCGCAACGCGTACGGGATCCAGGCCGCCGCCCGCGCCTACTACGGCAAGGACGTCGACCGCCTCGACACCGCCGAAGGCGCGTACCTCGCCTCCCTCCTCAAGGCCCCCAGCGCCTACGACGTCACCACCCACCCCGAGAACCGGGCCAAGGCCCTCGCCCGCTGGCGCTACGTCCTCG
>NZ_MWIG01000747.1:0-1687 GCF_002156145.1 Streptomyces sp. NRRL B-24572
GGTGCGGTCGGCGCCGGCCCCGGCGGCGCCGACCGCACCTGGACCCGGATCGTCGTCGCCCCGGACGCCGCCTGCACCCCCGCCGTCCTCGCCAAGGGCCTCCTCGCCACCGTCCGGCCGCTCGGCTGCGCACGCGTCCTGCGCGCCACCTACACCGACGCCACCGCCAGCAGCGTCATCACCGTCGGCCTCGTCTTCACCCAGGCCGATGCCGCCACCCAGCGCACCCTCGGCCAGGGCCTCACCACGCGCCTCGGCGCCGACGTCCCCCCGGCCCTCGCCGGACCCGGCACCGTCGCCGAACGCTTCGGCGCCCCGCAGCGCGCCGCCTGGTGGCTGAACGCCCCCGCCGACCTCCCCGTCGTCGTCACCGCCGTCTCCGGCTTCGCCGACGGCCGGACCGTCGACGGCGGCCCCGTCCCCGCGGACCGGGCCATGACCGCGAACCGCACCGACGCCACCGCCCAGTCCGGCCTCGGCCACGAGGCCAAGGGCATCACCGAACGCCTCGTACGACTGCTGCGCACGGCCGCCACCACGGCCGCCAAGGAGAACGCCCGGTGATCCGACCCACCCACCGCCGGACCCGCGGCGGCGCGGTCGCGCTGCTCGCCGCCGCCTTCTCCGTCCTCCCCGCCACCACCGCCCCCGCGCACGCCGACACCATCCGGGCCCGCCAGTGGGGCCTCGAAGCCCTCCACACCACGGAGGCCTGGCGTACGACGAAGGGGCACGGCATCACCGTCGCCGTCCTCGACACCGGCGTCGACGCCGACCACCCGGACCTCGCGGGTTCGGTCCTCGCCGGACGCGACCTCGTCGGCTTCGGCGCCTCGAAGGGCGACCGCGCCTGGGCCCGGCACGGCACCGCCATGGCCGGCATCATCGCCGGGCACGGCCACGGCCCCGGTGCCCAGGACGGCGTCCTCGGCGTCGCCCCCGACGTCCGGATCCTCCCCGTACGGGTCATCCTGGAATCCACCGACAAGGCCCGCGACAAGGCCCGCAAGACCCGCGGCACCGCCCTCGCCGAAGGCATCCGCTGGGCCGCCGACCACGGCGCCGACGTCATCAACCTCTCCCTCGGCGACGACTCCAAGTCCGCCCACCCCGACGCGGGCGAGGACGCCGCCGTCCAGTACGCCCTCGCCAAGGGCGTCTCCGTCGTCGCCTCCGCCGGCAACGGCGGCGAGAAGGGCGACCACATCTCGTACCCGGCCGCCTACCCCGGCGTCATCGCGGTCACCGCCGTCGACCGCTACGGCACCCACGCCGCCTTCTCCACCCGCCGCTGGTACGCCACCGTCAGCGCCCCCGGCGACGACATCGTCATCGCCGACCCCGACCACCGCTACTACGAGGGCTGGGGCACCAGCGCCGCCTCCGCGTTCGTCTCCGGCGCCGTCGCCCTCGTCCGGTCCGCGCACCCCGACCTCACCCCCGCCCAGGTCAAGCGGCTCCTCATCGACACCGCCCGCAACCGGCCGAAGGGCGGACGCAGCGACGCCAAGGGATACGGGATCGTCGACCCGGCCGCCGCGATCGCGGCCGGGGGCCGGGTGAAGGGCGGCGACCTCAAGAGCACCGCCACCGGCTACGGGGGCCGGTACTTCGGGCCCGGCCCCGTCCCCGCCGCCGAGGAGAGCCGCCCGCTCGGCCTGCTCGCCCCCGCCGCCGGCGGGCTCGG
>NZ_MWIG01000748.1:0-3674 GCF_002156145.1 Streptomyces sp. NRRL B-24572
CGGAGGCGGCGGCGGTTCCGGGCCGACCGGCGGCGGAGGCGGCTCGACCGGCGGCGGAGGCGGGGCGACCGGCGGCGGAGGCAAGGGCGGTGGCGGTCCCTGGTGGCGGTCCGTCCCGAAGGTCGCCTCGGTCACCGCCGCACTCGTGGCGGCCGCGGCACTGGCCGTCGTCCTCACCAACCGCCCCGCCGACAAGAACGACACCGCGGGATCCGGCGGCGAGGTCTTCCTGCAGAACGCCGCCGCGTCCGGCCCGGACCCGTTCACACCATCGACGGCACGCGCCGGCGACGGCTCCGCCCCGCCGCCCTCGCTGCCGCCCCGTACCGCCTCGGCCGTGCCCGAGATGTCGGGGTCGACGCCCGGCCTCTACGGCGGGACCCGGTCGGTCTCCAGCTGCGACGTCGAGCAGCAGGTCCGGTACCTCTCCGGCCGGCCCGCGAAGAACGCGGCCTTCGCCTCGGTCGTCGGCATCTCGCCGAACGACGTGCCGGACTACCTCCGCTCCCTGACCCCGCTTCAGCTCCGGGTCGACACCCGGGTGACGAACCACGGCTTCCGCGACGGCGCGGCCACCACCTACCAGGCGGTGCTCCAGGCCGGCACGGCGGTCATGGTCGACGGTCACGGAGTACCCCGGGTGCGCTGCGCCTGCGGAAATCCGCTGACCGGCCCGGTGGCGCAGAAGGCGCCGCGCACGACGGGCACGCCATGGCAGGGGTACAGCTCCCAGCAGGTCGTCGTGGTGGCGCCGTCGGTGACGGTCGTGAACGTCTTCGTCGTGTACGACCCCGGGGACGACGACTGGTTCGCGCGGAAGCACGGCGACACCGGCGAGCACGACAGGCCGACCCCGCCGCCTCCCCCGCCGCCGACGGTCTCCCCGTCCACGCCGCTGTCGCCCTCGCCGTCCACGTCCGGCCCTTCCCCGTCGTCGCCGGTGCCGTGCGTGACGGTGACGGGCACGGAGACCCCGACGCCGAGCGGCGGGGTCACCCCGTCGCCGTGCCCCTCGACGCTCTCCCCCTCGACGCTCTCCCCCTCGCCGTCCGACTCCTCCGGTCCCACGGACTCGTCGCCGTCGACGGAGTCGTCGAGCCCGGAGTCGGCACCCGCGTCGGACGGTTCGGCGGATCTCACGAGCCAGTCGCCGAACCAGCAGACAGAGCAGCAGGCAGACCAGCCCGCGGCGGCCGTCTCCCCGGCCGCGTCGCTCTCCTCGCTGTCGGCTCGGGTCCCGTCGGGTTCGGTGTCGAGCTCCGCGTCGGGTTCCGTGTCGGGCTCGGCGTCACGTCCGGTCTCGGGTTCGGCCTCGGGTCCGGCGCCCGGTCCGGCGCCCGGTCCGGGGTCCGCACCCGTCCTCTGACCGTCCGACGCCGCTTCGAAGCCGCCCCGGCAATGGCCCGGAGCCAGCCTCCGATCGCCAGGGGGCGGGCCGTCCGCTCCTCCGCGCGCAGTTGCCACATCCGCTCGTCACGGTCGGTGAAGTGTCCTGACATCGCTCGTCCCCTCTCCCCGATGAACACGGCCACCAGGCCACTGGAAAGGAGTCTGTAACCTTATTGGCCCGGACAGCAGAGCCAATGAGGAGTGATTGGCATGGCAGTGGCACGTGTGGTCCACACCGCGGACCGGACCCTGACGGGTCGCCAGCTCGCATCGCTCCTCACCCCGCCCCCGGAGGGACGGTTCGGGTACCGGGAGCTCGCGCGGGCCGTGCGGGAGGCGCTGCTCGACGGCCGGGTGGCGCTGCGCCTGCGGCTGCCGGCCGAGCGGGAGCTCGCCGCGGTGCTCCTGGTGAGCCGGACCACCGTGACCGGGGCGTACGACCTGCTCCGGGAGAGCGGTTACGCGCACAGCCGGCGCGGCGCCGGCACCTGGACCGCGCTGCCGGACGGGCAGGCCCCCACCGCTCTCGGCGCCTTCCAGGACGACGCGGGCGCGACCATCGACCTCGCCCTCGCCGCGCCGCACGCTCCGGAGGAGGAGCTGTCCGCCGCGCTTGCGGCGGCCGCCGCCGAGCTGCCCCGTTACGCGGGCGCGCAGGGCTACCACCCGTACGGTCTGCCCGCGCTGCGCGCCGCGATCGCCGAGCGCTACACGGCCCGGGGCCTGCCGACCCTCCCGGACCAGATCCTCGTCACCACGGGTGCGCAGCAGGCCGTCTCGCTGGTGCTCACGCTGCTCGGCCGGTCCGGCGACCGGGTGCTCGCCGAGAACCCCTCGTACCCCAACGCCCTCGACGCGATGCGCGGGCGGATGCTCCGCGTCACGCCGGTGCCGGTGACCGAGGCCGGCTGGGACAGCGGGCTCGTCGACGCGGCGCTCCGGCAGACCGCGCCGCGCCTGGCCTATCTGATCCCGGACTTCCACAACCCGACCGGGCGGCTGATGCCGGCGGAGCAGCGCCGGGAGCTCGCGCGGTCCGCGCGCGCCACCGGGACCTGGCTGGTGGTCGACGAGACGCTGACGGACATGGCCCTTGACGTGCCCGCGCCGCCGCCGTTCGCTGCGGCGGCCGGCGGCGGCGACGGCGAGCAGATCGTCTCCGTCGGCTCGCTGAGCAAGAGCTGCTGGGGCGGGCTGCGGGTCGGCTGGGTGCGGGCCGCGTCCCGAGTCGTGACCGAGCTGGCCCGGGTCCGGATCACCGCCGACCTGTCCGGTTCCGTGCTCGACCAGCTGGTGGCCGTCGCCCTGGTGGACCGCCTCGACGTGATCCTGCCCCGGCGCCTCGACGAGCTGCGGCAGCGCAGGACCGCGCTGACCGAAGCCCTCGCCCGTCATGTGCCCGAGTGGCGGTGGGCGGTGCCGCCGGGCGGGATGTGCCTCTGGATCGACCTGGGCCGGCCGGTCGCCTCCTCCCTCGCGGCCCGGGCCCTGCGGCAGGGGGTACGGGTGGAGGGCGGCGCCCGGTTCGGGGTGGACCCGGGTACGCACGAGCACCGGCTGCGGATCCCGTTCACCCTGCCCGTGGACGTGTACGAACCGGCGGCGGAGCGGCTCGCGGCGGCCCTGGACGGCGCCCCGGGGCACTTCGCCGATCCCGCCCTGCCGGACTGGGTGGCCTGAGGCGGCCCTCATATTGGGATGCCCGCCCCGAAAGGTCCGTGTACGGTCCACCGAGTGGAACCACTGACCGACAAACAGATCCGCTCGTCCTTCGTGAACTGCACCAAGGGCGAGGCGGCACGACTCAAGCTGCCCCTCGACTTCGCCGAACTGCCCTGGGACGACCTGGACTTCCTCGGCTGGGTCGACCCGGGCGCGCCCCTGCGGGCGCACCTGGTCGTGCCGCGCAAGGACGGCCCGCTCGGTGTGACCCTGCGGGTCCCGGCGACCGGCCGGACCAGCGCGGTGAAGTCGAGCATGTGCCAGGTCTGCCTGACCGCGCACGCGTCCTCGGGCGTCACGCTCCTGGTCGCGCCGCTGGCCGGCAGCCGCGGCCGCGAGGGGAACACGGTCGGGATCTATCTCTGCGCCGACCTCGCCTGCTCCCTCTACGTCCGGGGCCGGCGGCAGCCGAAGCTGCGGCACCGGCGCCACGAGGAGTCCCTCACCCTCGACGAGCAGGTCGCCCGTCTGACGGGCAACCTGGACGCGTTCGTCGACCGCGTGACGTCGGGCTGAGGGACCTGGACCGCCTCCCGGTCCCGAGGGACCGGGAGGGCTCGCCG
>NZ_MWIG01000749.1:0-1675 GCF_002156145.1 Streptomyces sp. NRRL B-24572
CGGGCGTAGGCGAGGGCCGCCGTGGTGCCCTCGACGTCTTCGACATGGACCGCGCCGAGTACGACGGCAGGCCCGAGAGCCTGGGCCCGCGGGTGCTGTCGGACGAGGGCCACCGACTCGACGCCCTCGTGGCCCAGGCGCTCAAGGACGGCAGCGAGCAGTACGGCGCGTACTTCCGCATCCGCCGCCGCGACGGCAGCCACCAGTGGACCCACACCCAGGGCCTCGTCCACCGCGACGACACCGGCCGGCCCGTCCGCATCATCGGCATCCTGCGCGACGCCACCCACGAACTCACCGAGTCCGCCGCCCGGCTCGGCCTCGACGAGGGCCGCAGACAGCGCGCCGGGGTCGTCGAGGGCACCACGGCGGCCCTCGCCTACGCCCGGACCGTGCAGGACGTCATCGACCTGCTCAACGACTCGCACGCGCTCGAACACTTCGGCGCGGCCAGCCTCGTCATGGGGCTCCTCGAAGCCGGGCGCATCCACCTCGTCGCCGAGGGGCCGGACGGCGCCTTCGTGCCGGGCACCCGGTTCACCCGGGTGGACGAGCCGTACCCGATGAGCGAGGTCATCCGGACCCTGCGCCCCCGGTTCATCGACTCGGCCCGGGACTTCGCCGACTCCTTCCCCGTGCTGTGGCCGCACATCAGCGGGCTCGGCATCACCGCCGCCGCCTATCTGCCGCTCATCGCCCAGGCCCGGCCCATCGGTGCGCTCGGCCTGCTCTACAGCGACAAGACCGGCTTCAGCGAGGACGAACGGACCCTGCTCGTCGCCCTCGGCAGCAGCATCGCCCAGAGCCTCCAGCGGGCCATGCTCTACGAGCAGGAGCACGACCTCGCCGAAGGGCTCCAGCAGGCGATGCTGCCGCGCCGGATCCCCGAGGTGGCCGGCGCCCAGACGGCCGTCCGCTACCGCTCCGCCCGCCTCGGCCGGGACATCGGCGGCGACTGGTACGACGTCATCGCGCTGCCCGGCGGGCGGGTCGGCTGCGTCATCGGCGACGTACAGGGGCACGACACCCACGCGGCGGCCGTCATGGGCCAGCTGCGGATCGTGCTGCGCGCCTACGCCGCCGAGGGCCACCCCCCGGCCACCGTCATGGCCCGGGCCTCCGTCTTCCTCCACGAGCTCGACACCGACCGCTTCGCCACCTGCACCTACGCGGAGGTCGACCTCGGCACCGGGGTCGTCCAGGTCGTGCGCGCCGGCCACGTCGACCCGCTGATCAGGGAGCTCGACGGCAGCTGCCGCAGACTCCCGGTCGAGGGCGGGCTGCCGCTCGGGCTCTCCGCGGAGTTCGGCCGCCTCGACTATCCCGTGACCACCCTGGAACTGGACCCCGGCCAGACGCTGATGCTCTACACCGACGGCCTCGTGGAGAAGCCCGGAGCCGACCTCGACGAGGGCCTCCAGTGGCTCTCCTCGCTCGTCCGGCGCGGCCCCGCCGACCTCAAGGAGCTCGCCGACCACCTGTGCGACGTGGTCGCCGACCGGGGCGGCGACGACGACGTCGCGATCCTGCTGCTGCGCCGCCACGGCACGTACCAGCCGCGGGGCACCGGCCGCTTCCAGCAGCACGTGGCCCAGAACGACCCGGAGGCGCTGAGCTCGGCCCGGCACATGATCCGCGCCGCCGTCCGGGCCTGGGGCGCGGATCATGTGCCGGG
>NZ_MWIG01000075.1:0-26148 GCF_002156145.1 Streptomyces sp. NRRL B-24572
CCGCCGAGCACGACGACGGCCAGCGGGTGCAGCACCTCCATGCCCTCGACGGTTCCGAGGAACACCGCGGGCAGCACCGCGATCGCCGTGGCCAGTGCGGTCAGCAGGACCGGGCCGACCCGGTCGCGCGTGGCGTCGACGATGCGCTGCGGGTCCGTGGTCCCGTCCGCGCGCGGCTCGGCCTCCTGGTAGCCGCGGACGAGCAGCACCAGGTTCCTTACGGCGATGCCCACCACGAGCAGGAAGCCGCCGAGCGCGCCGATCGACATCACGCCGTCGACGGCGAACGCGGTCAGCACACCGCCCACGCCGGCCAGCGGCAGGGCGAGCAGGACGAGCGTCGCCGCGCGCCAGCTGCCGAAGACCGCCTGCAGGAGGAGGAAGGTGCCGAGCAGCGCGGCGACCACGAGCCCCGCGATGCGCAGATCCTGGCTCTGCTGGTGCGCGACGTCGCTCTGCACCTCGGCGTGGTACTCGTACGGCATCGGCATGGCCTGGACGCGGTTCCTGACGTCCTTGAGCACGGAGTTCAGATCACGCCCGCTGACGTCGGCGACGACGTCGAGGCTGCGCGAGGTGGCGTCGTGCTCGATGACGGTCGGGTACGGAGTGACACGGACGGCGGCGACTTCGCCGAGGCGCACATGGTCGCCGTTCGGCGTGTCGATCAGAAGGTTCCGGACGTTCTGCGGAGCGGAGCGCGTCGAGGGCGAGCCCCACACCACGACGTCGAAGACCTTCTGCTCCTCGTAGAGGCTGCCCACCGGCAGGCCCGAGAAGTAGGTGGCGGCCGTGCGGCGGACGTCACCCGGCTTGATCCCGTGGTTCCGGGCCGCCGCGAGGTCGACCTTGACCTCGAGGGTCGGCTCCTCGGCCACGTCCGGGATCTGCGGCCTGACGACTCCGGGCACCTGCGCGAGGGCCTTGCTCACCTGCTCGGCCTGCTTCCGCAGCACGCCCAGGTCGTTGCCGTAGACGCGGACGACGACCGGCGCTTCATCACCGTTCTCGGCCCGGATCGCGTTCAGCCGTGCCTGCGGATACGTCAGCACTTCGCTGTCGAGACCGGTCTGGTCGTTCATGGTGCGGCCGATCGCGGCGACGGTCGCGCCGTAGTCGGCCGAGCTCCTGAGGTTGACCCAGAACTCGCCGGAGTTGACGTTGACGACCTGGTCCGACTCCCTGGCGCGGCCCACGTGGGCTCCCACGCTCTCGACGCCCGGCAGGGCGCGCAGGTCGTCGGCGGCGGCCCGGCCGAGCCGGTCCATCTCCGGCAGCGACGTACCGGGCGCCGCCTCCACCTGGATCAGCAGCGCACGCTGGTGCGGGGCCGGGATGGGGGACGCGCCGTCGAGCTGCGGCCACACCGCGAAGCCCGCGCCGGCCAGCACCGCGGCCGCGACCAGCGCCCGGCCCGGCCGGAGCAGGGTCTTCGGGCCGATCCGGTCGAAGCCGCGGTGGAGCCGGTCGAGCACCGGGTTGCGGCGGTGCCCGAGCCCGGTGTGCGCGAGCAGCATGGCGGTGAGCACGGGCGTGAGGGTCAGGGCGACGACGGTGGAGGCGACCACCGCGAGCCCATAGGACAGGGCCAGGGGCCGGGCGAACGCTCCGCCCACCCCGCTCAGGAAGACGATGGGCACCACGGCGAGGAGAAGGATCAGCGTCGCGAAGAAGGCAGGCCTGCGCACCGCCGCCGTGGCGTCGACCACGACGTCGGCCACCGACCGGCGTTCGGCGGGTTTCTGATCCTCTCGCCGGAACTGGTTCCGGATGCGGTCGAATCCGATCACGATGTCGTCGATGACGGCGCCGAGGGCGATCGCGAGCCCGGCCAGGACCATCATGTTGAAGGTCGAGCCGCGCAGGTAGAGCACCCACAGGGCGGCGATCTCCGCCATCGTGATCGAGACGAGGCTGATCAGGGCGACGCGCCAGGACAGGAAGTACAGGCCGAGCAGCACCGAGACGGCGGGCACGGCGACGAGCGCCCACAGGCCCACGTTGTCGAGTGCGGTGTCGACGAAGGACGCCGGCCGGTACACATGGGTGTCGACGGTGATGCCGGACAGTCCGGGCTGGAGTTCCGTCATCGCCTCTTCGACGGCGTGGGTGACCTCACGGGTGTTGGCGTCGGGGAACTTCTCGATCACCAGCATGATCCCGGGGCCGTCGCCCAGCAGCACATCGCCGATGAGGGGCTGGTGGCCCTCCACCACGGTGGCCACGTCACCGATGCGCAGCCGCTTGGCGGCGGTGTCCTCCAGGGCCACGGACGCCAGGTCCTGGGCCTTGGTGATGGGCAGCACGTGCTGGATCGCCAGTCGCTGGCTGGGAGTGTCGATGAACCCGCCGGTGCCCGGCGTCGAGGCCTCCACGAAGGTCAGCGGCGACACCCACAGCGCGTTGCCCGTCGTGCGGACCACCTGGTCGAGGGAGACGCCCCGGCTGCGCAGCTGCTCCGGGTCGATCTGGACCTGCAGCTGCCGGTCCTGCTCACCCCAGATGACCACGTTCGCCACGCCGGGAATGCCCATCAGGCGCGGCTTGATGTTCCACCGCGCGAGGACGGACATGTCGATGCGGGAGACGTTCTGCGAGGACAGCCCGATCATCATCGCCCGGCTCGTCGAGGAGAGCGGCTGGATCATGACCGGCTGCTTGCCCACCTGGGGCAGACCGGCGACCTGGATCAGACGTTCCTGGACGGCCTGCCGGGCCTTCTGCTCGTTCGTGCCCGGCTCGAAGACCAGGTCGACGGAGGACAGTCCGGGAGCCGACTCGGACGTGATCTCGTCGAGCCACGCCACGCCGTTCAGCAGGTCCTGTTCCATCGGGACGGTGATGAGCTGCTCGACCTCGGCCGCCGACAGGCCCGGTGCCTCGGTCTGGATCTGCACCTGCGTCGGTCCGAACTCCGGGAAGACGTCTGCCGACGCCGCCCGTGGGAGCTGGATGAACCCCAGGGCCATCACGGCCGCTGCCACACCGAGGATCAGGTTCCGGAACGTAAGACTGAGAGAAAGGATTCTGTGGACCACGGCAGGGTCCTGCCTTCCAGAGCGACTGCGCGCTCCACCGCCCCGCCCTCGGGCCCTTCTCCAGGGCCTGGCGAGAGCGCCGGATCACGCACCGGGCGGACGGCCCACCGGGCGTCCGCACGGGGGACGTCCGTCCTGCTGTGGCGTCAGTCGCCGGCCTCGACCGGCGAGGGTGAGGATTCCTGGCCGTGGCCTCTTCCCCAGCCGCGGGAAAAGGGCGGGCCGACCTCGTACTCATGTCCGGCAAGAGCTACAAACCGGCTGAACCGCTGGTCGTACCTATAGCAGGTAGATACGTCGTAAATGTACCCTGTAGGTGAAGAACCTGTCAATTTATCCGAAAAGGGGAAGTCTGTCCGCGTGGCCGAGGGCCCCGGCCGTTCCGGGGCGAGCGCCCGCGGCCCGCCCCGGAGAGCGCCTCAGCGGCGCGGCCCCGTCGACAGGTAGTAGGGACGGTTGTGGGCGGCCACCGGCGGGGACTGGTACGTCCAGGCGCCGGCGGCCGGTGCGCCGCCGCCGAGGAGGGTGCCGATGTCGCGGCCGAGGTCGCCTTCCGGGGCGTGGACCTCCAGCCGCGTGCGCTCGGAGCATCCGGGGGCGGACAGGTCGTACCAGCGGTAGGGCTGGTAGACGTTCATGGGGCCGGCGAGCAGGCGGCCCTCGCGGTCGGTGCCGTAGCCGGTGATCGGGGCGGAGTTGGCGGCCACGGCGGCCAGGCCGTCCAGCTTCGCGGTGAGGTCGAGCAGCGGGGTGTCGTCCTGTTCCAGGGTGTCGTCCGGGCCGATCGAGGCCGCCTTGCACCGTACGGTCCAGGTGTCGCCCGTGGGGCCGTTGAGGGACGGCAGGCCGACCTCGAACCAGCCCGGGTACTTGGGCTCCGCGTAGAGTTCGCGCCCGGCCCTGATGGCGAACGGGTTGTCGCACACGACGTGGAGGCGGGCGATGCCGAGCAGTTTCGTCTGGTCCCAGCCCTGTGCGTACTGGGCGTAGGTCAGCCGGGGAAGACGGGCGCCCTCGGTGGTCGGGTGGGCGATGACGTTGAACTCGATCTCCTGGGTGACCCCGCCGCCGAACGCGTACTGCGCGAAGTACAGCTGGTAGTTGAGCGAGACCAGCGCCCGCCCGCCCTCGAACGCGGCCGCGGTCAGATCCGGGTGGTGCTTGGCGAGCAGCTCGCGGACCGGTGCCGGATCGACCAGCCAGTCGATGCCGACCTGGTGCAGCGCCCCGTAATGGAAGGGGAGCCGGAAGGGCTCGGGGACGGGCGGCAGGCTCAGGGGGGCGGTCATGACGAGGCTCCTGGGGTCGGTGATGTCCTGACGGTGGAGGGGGACGCCGATGTCCTGACGGTCGGGGGAGACGCCGATGTCCTGATGGCCGGGGGAGACGCCGTCGGCGGCGGACCGAGGCGGGCCGGCCGGTCGCGGGCCGCCAGGTCCGCCTCGATGCGCTCGGCGCTGCGCAGTGCGAGCGCGGCCATGGTCAGGGTCGGGTTGGACGTGGCCACCGAGGGCATGCTGCCGCAGCCGACCGCGTACAGGCCGGGATGGTCCCAGCAGCGCTGCCAGGAGTCGACCACCGACGTGGCCGGGGAGTCGCCCATGATGTGGGTGCCCGCGGCATGACCGGCCCCGCGATAGCCGTACGTGCGACCGCCGTGCTCGAAGCGGCCCGGCCAGGCCGCCGCCGGCGCGTACTCCGTGTGGTCCTCGGCGCCGAGCAGCGCGAAGATCTGGTCCGACACCGCCCGGGCCGCCGCCATGCCCTGCCTGACGTGCTCGTCGAGGTCGTACGTGACGAGAGGGAGGGGCAGGCCCAGGGCGTCGCGCTCGTGCGGGTGGAGGCCGACCCGGTTCGCGGGATCGGCGCTCTGCTCCATCTCGAACTGGAGGGTGAACTGCCGGCGGATCCGGTCCCCGACGGCCCGCCGCAGGTCGGCCCCGAACAGACCCCGTTCGTTGAGGAAGTGGTCCACGTCCGTGTCGACGGGCCCCTTCGCCCAGATCCAGCCCCAGGTCCCGAACTCGACGCGGAACGGAGCCCGCCGCCGGCGTGCGGGACCCGCGCGGAAGCCCTCGAAACCGGAGACCGAGCCGGGGCCCCGGTACGGTCCGGTGGCGTCGGGCAGCAGCCCCCAGGTCAGCAGGACCGGGTGGTCCATCAGATTCCGGCCGACCTGGCCGCTGCGGTCGGCGAGCCCGGACAGGAGCAGCAGCCGGGCGTTCTCCACCGCGTGCGCGGCGAGGACGACGACATCGGCGTGCGCGACGGACACCTCTCCGTCGTACGAGCGGAACTCCACGCCGGTGGCGTGCCCCCGCCCGTCGACGAGCACCCGGCTCACGACCGACCGGTCTCGCAGCGTGACGGTGTCGCTCCAGCGCCCCTGGGTCTTGAGCGGGGTGTACTTGGCGTACGAGGGACAGTGCGGGATGCAGGTCGCGTTGCCCACGCACCGGCTGTCCGGATCCGGCCGCCCGTCCCGCCCGCGCGGGACGTGGCCGCCGTCGTACCGCGGGTTCGGGACGCCGTTGCGGGCGTGCGGTGTGCCGACCACCTTCAGCTCGACCTCGCGCAGGGCGACGGGGTCCTTGACGCGCCGCCCGTCGAGACGGTCGGCGAGGAGCCGGTCGAGACGCGCCGCCGGCAGCGGCAGCATGGGGAACACGTAGTCGTCGGGAAAGGGCAGGCCGACCTGCTCGCGCTGCTCGTCGACGTCGGCGGCCACCCCCAACTCCTCCTCCGCGTCCCGGTAGTGGGGTTCGAGCTCGTCGTACGAGAGCGGCCAGCGCCGCCCGTACCCGAAGGACTCGGTGTCGAAGTCCTCCGGCAGCATGCGCGGCGCGAGGCCGGTCCAGACGTTGCCGGTGCCGCCGTTGACGCGGACGTACCCGCTGGCGTACGGGAGCGGGCCGTCCTGCCGCAGGTGGCCGGAGGCCCGGAAACCGGGAGCCCCGCCCGTGCCGGCGAGGTCCGTCACTTCGGGCCAGGAGGCCGCCGGATGGGCCCGGTAGGGGGAGCCGGGCACCTTGGCCGCGGCCGCCAGATAGGCCGTGAGGGGATCGGTGGCCGGATCGCGGTCGGCCGGTCCCGCCTCCAGGACCAGGACCCGGCGGCCCTGCCGGCCCAGCCGGTGCGCGACGAGCGAGCCCGCGACGCCCGCGCCGACGACGACCACGTCGTACCGCGTCATCGACCGCTCCCCTCGACCTCGCCGCCCGGGGCGGTCCTGTCACCCGGGTCGATCCTGTGGCCCGGGGCGGTCCCGTCGCCCGGGTCGATCCTGTGGCCCGGGGCGGTCCCGTCGCCCGGGTCGATCCTGTGGCTCGGCTCGATCCCGTCGCCCCGGTCGGACCGGCCACGGATCTCGGCCCAACTCCCGTATCCCCCAGGGGCGGAGGCGGGAGCCGCGAGCCCGGACGCCTTCCACACCAGCCCCTCGGCGTAGGCGCGCGAAGACACCGGGACCGACGGCGGCCCCGGCCAACCGCCCGTGTACCAGAGGTACGTCACCGCTCTGGCCGCCTCCGCCAGCTCGTCGTCCATGCCGTCGTCCGGCTCCCCCGCTTCGTGCAACAGCCGTGCGTAGAGCTCCGCGCCGAGCCGGTCCGCGGCGACCGTCCGGTACACCTCGGTCAGACCGGTGGCGTCCAGGGCCGCTTCGCCGAATCCGGTCAGCCGCGCCGACAGGGTGGTGAAACGAGGTGTCTCGTCTGTGATGGGCACGCGGGCATCGGTGCCCGACCGTCCGGCGGTCCATGCGCCGCGCCCCCGGAAGGGCTTGAAGCCGATGCCGGACGCTCCCTCACAGGACTGGCCGCGCTCGATCCGGCGTTCGACACGGGCTCGCGGGTTCCCTGCGCGGGGCAGGCAGGAGACGGGCGGGCCGACAACCGGGGCGCGAGGGGAACGGTCGTTTCCCAGAGCCGGTCCCGCCGCTTGAAAATCACGTACAGGCTGGTGCAGACGCCCCCCGTCAAACCGA
The DNA here is from genome assembly GCF_002156145.1 of Streptomyces sp. NRRL B-24572. Lineage (NCBI taxonomy): Bacteria > Bacillati > Actinomycetota > Actinomycetes > Kitasatosporales > Streptomycetaceae > Streptomyces > Streptomyces sp. NRRL B-24572. Next base: position 7,024 of record NZ_MWIG01000075.1, read on the forward strand.
TCGCGAACGGATATCCGCCCGTCCAGTGCAGCTCCGGCATGTGGCCGAAGTTCATGCCGTGGATGGTGCCGACCAGCGTCGGCGCGAAGAGGATGGCCGCCCAGGCGGAGATCTTCTTGAAGTCGTCTCCCTCGGGGTGCTGACCTGTAGAAGTCGACTGGATACGTACTCTGACCTGCGGAGATCAATCTTTCCGGCTCTTTCGCCGTGCTGTCGGCTTATGCCGCCGATCCTCCCCAGCCGCTCCCCAAAGGGGCTTGATCCCCCCAGATTCTCCCCAGCGGAGAGCGTGCGGAGGCGGCCTGCTGCTGGTCAGTGGAGCGTCCGCGCGAGGGGCTGCACCACATCGACTCCGTGCGCTCTGGCCAAGCCGTCGAGTCCGGTCTGCCCAGCCCTGCCCGACTGCTCGGATGGCAGGGTCGGCGGGTGACTGGAAGGCCCAGGCGGCGGCAGTGCATCTCGGGGAGAGTTCTGCGTGGGTGAGGGAGCCGCACGTCAGTCCGGTGTCGACATCCATGAAGGCATTTGGTGGATGAGGGGTTGAGGCCGCTCTGACCTGTGTGAACGCGTCTGGTGGCTCGCAGCGGGCGACAAGTTCTGGAATTTTCGGGACGCGCAGGGCTCTTGCTGGGCACGGCTGCCGCTGTAGAGGACGTGCCCCTCTGCGCGCGGGCCCCCCGGTCACCGTCGACGTCCCGTCGGCCGCGGTGCGCACCGTCGCGGGGGCGGTGTGCTCGGTCTCCAGGGCGTCGCCGCCGACCGGTTTCCCGGTCGCGGCGAGGCCGCCGATCCAGCCTTCGTACTCCTTGCGGTACGCGGCCCGGTCCGGATGGGCCTGCCCGCGCGCCACCGTCTCTGAGCCGGTCGGCGCACGCCGTGGAAGGAGACGGAGGCGTACACACGCCGTGGCCCGATGCCGAAGCCACGGTCACGGGTGGGAGCCGGCCCGCTTCGCGTCGAGCCGCGCTCATGCCGGAGGCGGGCGCCTGCGCATCCTCGAGCAGAAGGTTTCGATCTCCCAGGAGTCCTCTGCCCGAAGGGATGCGTGGCTCCGGTTTGCCGTGACCGGGCACGGCGGCGGCCCTACAACTTGCTCATCTTGGCGTACGGACTCAGGATCCGCTCTTGCGTCGAGCCGAAATCCACGAGCGCCGCGATCCCGCCCTCGATGCCGATGACCCGGCCGAGGCCGTACACGTCGTGCGTGACCTGGTCGCCTACGGCGAACTGCCGGGGAGGCAGCGTGACCGGGGCCTTGAAGGGGCTGGTGGGCAAATGGCGCTTCGGTGCACTGGGCTTTGTCATTGCCGCCAGTATGCGCCCTGCGCGCATCCGTTCGCTGCGGCCGTTCCCGTCCGCAGCGCGAGGCAGCCGAGGAGGGTCTCGAAGAGAACAACAGCTCCATGTCGCTGACCAGCGGTTTTTAGAGTTCGGTACGGTACGGGCCAGGGGCGGCGGCCGCAGGGGAGCGCCCCGGAGGTCACCGAGGTCACTCCGCGCTTCCCGCACCCGGCGGCGGCCGAGGCGTCCGTGGCTCTGCCCGCAGAGGTGACGTCGACCAGGCCCCTGCCCCGGATCGACGACGTGTCCCCGCCCGTCTCCCGGCCCGCCCGGTCTCGGCGGGCTCCCGCGCCGGTACGGACAGCGATGTGCAGGGCCGTCTGACGGACGGGGTGGGCCGCGCGTCGCCGTGGACGGTCCTCGACACCCCCGACCACGACGACTGATCGACCGCACCGTGCCCTTCGCGCGGTGCTCACTTGCTCGGGACGCCTCGGGTGCGGGCGGGCGGTGGCCGAGGTGGACCCGCTGGTGTCACGGGTCCGTCGGTGGAGCCGGCCCGGCTCGCGCCCCGGCACCGGATCCGTGCCGGTCCGAGCAGCACCAGCAGCATCGGGCGGCTCGCCGAATGGACGGCCCTGGGCCACGCGGGGCTGATGCCGAAGGGGGCCTCGCCCGCGCATTCGCGCGTGAGTGGTTCTCCGTCGAAACCCGGCGGAATCGACGACGGGCGACCCCGCCTCAGTCCGAGTCCGATGGCGGGGCTGATTCCGCGGCGCGGCGGTACTCGGCGTTGAGGCGCTGGGCTTCCTCGAGTTGGTCTTCGAGGATGATGATGCGGCAGGCGGCTTCGATGGGGGTGCCCTGGTCGACGAGTTCCCGGGCACGTGCGGCGATGCGCAACTGGTAGCGGGAGTAGCGCCGGTGGCCGCCCGCGGAGCGGAGCGGGGTGATGAGGCGGGCTTCGCCGATGGAGCGGAGGAAACCCTGGGTGGTGCCGAGCATTTCGGCAGCCCTGCCCATGGTGTAGGCGGGGTAGTCGTCGTCGTCGAGACGCCCGTACGAGTCGTCTGCTGTCATTTGCACCTCTCTGTGAAACGCGTAGAGGGGCCCTGGTGCCGTACGGCACCAGGGCCCCGAAGGAACTACTACACCACCTGCCGGCCCTGATACTGCGCCGGCCTTCTGTATCCGCTGACCCGACCTAGTGACTGTCGGGAGCGCGGGGATCGCGGTTGCTTGACCGGAGACCACCTCACTATCGATGTCCTGCGGTACCCGGACTCGAGACTTCCGGCCGGGCGATCCTGATGGCGCTGCGCTCCTCCGTTCTTCCTTCGGTGATCGTTTTCCTACCACGGGGGTACTGCGTACTGCTGGGTACTGCGCACTGCTGTCACGGGTCCGCATCGCTCATGCCCGCGGTCCCGATCGCGGCGGCCCCTGATCACTGCGGGCCACCCGGTCCAGCCGTCAGTCCCGTCGCCGTCCTGCGAAAACCCTGGCTTCGAAACTCCACCGCCGCACCGTCCTGCGACTTGCTTTCCTGCTGGTACTGCTTGCCGGCAGTTCGTCTCTGCCAGGCCTCACTGTCTCTCTGGGCTACGAGAGAAACCTTAGCTGGGCCATCACTCAATGTCTACTCTGGCCGACATAGATTTTCGTGTGCCCGCTGGGCAGGTAATCGACCTCGGCGAGCGACGCGGAGGGCCGCGCAGAGTCGCGGAGCGTTCATCGCCAGGTTGACCCCCGCGCATCCGCGCACATGGCGCGGTCATTCGTTCGATACGCGGGAGGGCCCGACCGGCGTGTGCCGGTCGGGCCCTCTCGGCTGACCGGAGTCAGCCCACGTTCGCTCGCGGATTTCGGTCAGGTCGCCGCCGAAGCGCCGAGCGGCACCGAGGCGTTCATGACGGACGGGGCGGTCTGGGCCGAGCGGGGCTGCATCTGGACCAACGTCACCACGTGCCTCCTGAAGAGCAGGGTCGGCTTTCGGTTGACGTGGGGCTCAGGTTGCCGTGCCGGCGGCGGACCGTCGCGCGCTCCCGTGCCGGGCAGCAGGAGCGGAACCGCGCCGACCGCGGGAGGGCGTGCCGCCCTTGCGCCGCTCGGCCGGTGGCGCGGTGATCGTCACGGGCACGCCCGACGGGGCCTGGGCGCCGGTGATCCTGCGGAGCGCTTCCTCGCCGGAACGGACCTGACTGGTCTTCGGCACGATGCCGGCGTCCTGCAGGAGTCGGGTCATCCCGCGACGCTGGTTGGTGGTGACCAGGGTGACGACAGTGCCGGACTCGCCGGCTCGCGCGGTACGGCCGCCGCGGTGGAGGTAGTCCTTGTGGTCCGTCGGCGGGTCCACGTTGACGACGAGGTCGAGGTTGTCGACGTGGATGCCGCGCGCGGCGACGTTCGTCGCCACCAGGACGGTGACGTGCCCGGTCTTGAAGCGGGTGAGGGTGCGGGTGCGCTGCGGCTGCGACTTCCCGCCGTGCAGGGCGGCGGCCCGGACACCGCAGGCGAGGAGGTCCTCGGTGAGGCGGTCCACGGCGTGCTTGGTGTCCAGGAACATGATCACTCGACCGTCGCGTGCCGCGATCTCCGTCGTCAGCCGGTGCTTGTCGGCGCCGTGCACGTGCAGGACGTGGTGCTCCATCGTGGTGACCGCGCCCTGGGAGGGGTCCACGGAGTGGACGACGGGGTCGGTGAGGTAGCGGCGGACCAGGAGGTCGACGTTGCGGTCCAGCGTCGCGGAGAACAGCATCCGCTGGCCCTCGGGGCGGACCTGGTCCAGGAGCGCGGTGACCTGCGGCATGAAGCCCATGTCGGCCATCTGGTCGGCCTCGTCCAGGACGGTGATCGCGACCTGGTCCAGCCGGCAGTCACCGCGGTCGATGAGGTCCTTGAGGCGGCCGGGGGTGGCCACGACGACTTCGACGCCCCCGCGCAGCGTGTTCGCCTGTCGGCGGATCGGCATACCGCCGACGACGGTGGTCAGGCGCAGCTTCACGGCGCGGGCGTAGGGCGTGAGGGCGTCGGTGACCTGCTGCGCGAGTTCCCGGGTGGGGACCAGGACGAGCGCCAGCGGCCGGCGGGGCTCGGCGAGCTGTCCGGCGGTGCGGGCGAGCAGGGCCAGACCGAAGGCGAGGGTCTTGCCCGAGCCGGTCCGGCCGCGGCCGAGGACGTCACGGCCGGCCAGGGAGTTCGGTAGCGTCGCGCCCTGGATGGGGAACGGCACGGACACGCCCTGCGCGGTGAGCGCGGCCAGGAGGCGCCGGTCCAGAGCCAGGTCGGCGAAGGTCTCGACGGCGGGCAGCGCCGGAGTGATCGTCTTCGGCGGGGCGAACTCCCCCTGCACGGCGGCGGGACGCCTGCCGTATCCGCCTGACCGGCTCGGACCTCCCGATCGGCTCGCGGCGGACGAACCGGGGCGACCGCTCCGGTTCGTTCCGACGGAGGAGTCGTGCGTGTGGCCGCCGTTGCGGCGGGTGCGGGAGGTACGGCCGTTCGTGCGTGTGGGGTTCATTCAGAACCTTCCTGGATACGGCACGCATCGAAGAATTCCGGCAGCGGGTGAACGGCTTTTGGAATCACGGGGACGGCCGAATGGAATGAGAAAGCCGGCGGCTCGGCCAGGGTGAGGAATTGTCGACACGCCGTCGGGTCGCGAAATGAATGCGCGTGACGTGGTCGCGTGTGAGGGCCCTGCGAATGAATACAGTTGGGGCCCGCACCCCGAGGGATGCGGGCCCCAACTGCGTATTGCGTGTCAGCGTCAGGCGGGAACGATGTTCTCGGCCGTCGGGCCCTTCTGGCCCTGCGCGATGTCGAAGGAGACCTTCTGGCCCTCCTGGAGCTCGCGGAAGCCCTGCGCGGCGATGTTCGAGTAGTGGGCGAACACGTCAGGGCCGCCACCGTCCTGCTCGATGAAGCCGAAACCCTTTTCCGCGTTGAACCACTTCACGGTGCCAGCAGCCATGTCATTTCTCCTCTGGGCAAGTACGACGGAATCCGTACCGTACGGACCCCGTGTCGCCGCGATGATGCCCTGCCCGGAAAATGACCGGAAATACAAAGCGCTTCCGCGTGGCGTACGGCCGACGGGAGGCGCTTGAAGTCTTGGGTACCAAAACTGCAACTGACTTCGACAGTAGCACGTCACCGCAGCCTGTGCGCTGCGGATATTTCTCCCTGTGTGTCGCCGGTAAAAACTCTGCCTGCGATGGCCATTAAAATCTCAGGCCGCGAACGCAGGTATTCGTGCACTCCGGATGCGGCGTCTCGGAAGCGAGGCGGTCGACCGGGCTGGGGTGTCGGCAGTCGGCGGAACCCGCGTCTGAGGGCCGGATCCCGGGGAGTCCCCCCGCAGCTCACAGGAGGCCGACGGTGGCGCCAGTCGACGGTGATCAGGAGTGTCCCCCGGAGCTCCTCCAGTTCCTCCAGCTCCTCCACGCTCACGCTTGCCTCGACGTCCCCTGTGGCGCCGAAGGCCAGGTGCTGCAGATGCAGGAAGAGCTCGACGCTTCCGCCGGGGCTGGGGAACGGTGGGTCGAGGGCGGTGACGACGGTGGGGTTCACGCGGGGCCTCCCGGGTTCTCCTCGTAGAAGCGGGACGTTTCGGTGCCCTGGCCGGCCCGGTATTCGGGGCCGTGGTTCTGGTAGCTGGCCGTGGCACCGAGGGCCTGGAGGAAGACCGACTTGCCGAACGTCATGCGCGGGTAGACCCGGACAGGTCGGCTCGCCTGGATTTCCAGGGCCCAGCGGATGGCGTGGCCGTGTCCCACTCCGACAAGGCGATGCGCAGGCAGGCCGGCCTCTCACCGTCCGCGCGACGCCGGAGACGGTCCCGTACGCGGAAGCCGGCCAGGACGGCGGCGCCGGCCGGGCCGGCCAGGACCGGCAGAGGCCAGGACTCGGCGGCTTTGGTCGCCAGGTGTGCCGCGGCCTGCACCAGGGCGACTGCGAGCGCGAGGGCGACGGCTGCCGCACCCAGAATGTCCGTGGTGCCACGCGGCCGCCATCGGATCGTGCGTCGAGATCGGGGCCGGGGCGTCACTGCCCGCCCGCCGACGCGGAGATGGCGTGCTCGACCGGCCGTCTCCCGCCCGTTCTCCCCAGATTCTCCCCAGGACGTCTCCGAGGGTGATTCCTAAGGTTTGCTGATGCTGAATGGATCAAGGTGTCGGGATGGGTGACTACAGCCAGTCCTTCCGCTTGAAGACCACGTACAGGCTCGTGCACACCGCCGCCATCAGCACCACCGCGAACGGATACCCGCCCGCCCAGTGCAGCTCCGGCATGTTGTCGAAGTTCATCCCGTAGATCGTTCCCACCAGCGTGGGTGCGAACAGAATCGCCGCCCACGAGGAGATCTTCTTGATCTCCTCGTTCTGCTCGAAGCCCGCTTCCGCCAACGCCCGCATCTCCGCGTTCTGTTCCTGGGTGACCAGGGTCGCGTTGACCGTGAGGATCTCCGTCAGGGCCTGGCGGAAGCCGTCGACGCGCTCGCTGGTGTGGGTGACGTGGTCGGCGACGTCGCGGAGGTAGCGCTGGAGTTCCTCGTCCGTGCCGTACTTGGCGAAGCCGGCCATCAGGGCGTGGAGCATGCCCACCAGGGGGCGGGTGGCACGCTGGAACTCGACCATCTCGCGGGAGAGTTCGTAGATGCGGCGGGAGACCGCCGGGTCGCCGCCGAAGACCTCCGTCTCGATCTCGTCGATGTCGTTCTGGACGCCCGCCACCACCGGGGCGTAGCCGTCGACCACCGCGTCGAGGATCGCGTACAGGACCGCTTCGGGGCCCAGGGCCAGCAGCCCCGGGTTCTCCTCCATGCGGCGGCGGACGGCCGAGAGGTCGGGGGCGTCGCCGTGCCGGACCGTGATGAGGAAGTCGGGGCCCACGAAGACGTGGAGCTCGCCGAAGTCGACCTCCTCCGGGGCGTCCAGGTAGCGGGCGGCGCGCAGGACGACGAAGAGCGTGTCGCCGTACCGTTCCAGCTTGGGGCGCTGGTGGGCCTCCATCGCGTCCTCGACCGCCAGCTCGTGCAGGTCGAACTCGGCCGCCAGGGAGTGGAGCTCCTCCTCGGTCGGGCGCTGGAGGCCGATCCAGGCCATGCCGTCGGGGTGTTCGCGCAGCTGGCGGAAGGTGTCCGCGAGGGTGGTGGGGGAGGAGACCCGGCGGCCGTCCCGGTAGAGCGTCGACTGCACCACGCTCGGCTCCGCCGGGGGCGGCCGCGAGGGCGAGTCCACGGGCGGCGGCTCGGGCCGGCGGCGCCAGGCGGCGCGGGGGTGGCGGTCGGACATCGCCGTGCACCTCCTCCTCGGTCTGCGGGTCTGGAGCAGGATATATGGGGTGAATCCCTCCTGTATGGATCCGGGATTCTGGATCCAGGATCTTGGATGCAGGATCCCGGATCCCGGATCCCGGATGCAGGATCCCGGATCCCGGATCCCGGATGCAGGATCCCGGATCCCGGATCCCGGATACGGAACCTTGGATCCTGTATCCCGGCCGGTTCGCCTTCAGGACCGTGGCTGTCCGCAAGCCCCGGTAGCGTGCCGATCATGGCCCTCAAGACGACCCACCCCGTGCTCGGCCCCCGCGCCCTGAACCGCGCCACCCTCGACCGGCAGCTGCTTCTGCGCCCCGCCCCGCTCGGTGTCGAGGAGGCCGTCGACCACCTCGTCGGCCTCCAGGCCCAGAACACCAAGCCCCCGTACTACGCGCTGGCCGCCCGCCTCGACGGGTTCCGGCCCGAGCGGCTGTCCGCGCTCATGGAGTCCCGTGCCGTCGCCCGGATCGTCTCGCTGCGGTCCACCGTCCACACCCATACCGCCCGCGACGCCGTCGGCCTGCGGCGGCTCGTGCAGGCCGGGGCCATCGACCGGGAGCTGAAGATGTTCCGCAAGGGGCTCGACGGCGTCGACCTCGACCGGCTCGCCGCCCTGGCGACCGCGTACGTGGAGGAGCGGCCCCGTACCCCCAAGGAGCTGCGGGAGCACCTGCTCCGGGAGTGGCCGGACGCCGACCCGCAGGCGCTCACCATCGCCGCCCGCTGCCTGCTGCTCATGGTGCAGGTCACCCCGCGTGGCCTGTGGGGGCGCAGTGGGCAGGTCGCGCTCACGACCGTCCGCGTGTGGTTCGACGGGGTCGAGGACCGGGCCGCCGACCTCGACGAGACCGTGCGGCGCTATCTCGGCGCCTTCGGGCCCGCCTCCGTCAAGGACATGCAGATCTGGTGCGGTCTCACCCGCCTCCGCCCGGCCTTCGAGCGGTTGCGGCCCGAGCTTCTCGTCTTCCGGGACGAGCAGGGCACCGAGCTCTTCGACCTCCCCGACGCGCCGCGCCCCGACGAGGACACCCCGGCCCCGCCCCGCTTCCTGCCCGAGTACGACAACCTGCTGCTCTCGCACGCCGACCGCACCCGCGTCGTCCCCGCCGCGCACCGCTCCCGCACCTGGACCGGCAACCAGGCGCACCGCGTCTTCCTCCTCGACGGCTTCCTCGCCGGGCTCTGGCGCCTCGACGAGGCGAAGGACCGCACGACGCTCACGATCGAACCCTTCGCGCCACTGCCGCGCGCGGCACGCACCGCGCTCGAGGCCGAGGCGGAGCGGACCCTCCGGCTCATGACCCCTTCAGGCGCCCCGTACGAGGTCGTGTGCGCGAAGGGCTGACGGGGAGTCGGCCGCGCCATGGGTGTGTGACTCGGGTTGCGTTGATGGATCTCCTCGCACATGACAGGGTGTTCACACTTACGTTCTGCGAACGTCTGTGTGCATGGGGGGATTTGAGTCATGGCTGTGACGGTGCCGGACTGGGCGGACACGCTGCTGGATCTGGTGGGGGTGAACTGGCCCAACGTCGACGAGGACGCGTACCGCGACATGGCGGACGCGCTGCGGGAGTTCGCGGACGATCTCGCCGACGACGGTCAGCTCGCCAACAACCACATGGAGCGTCTGCTGTCGTCGGGTCACGGCGAGGCGATGGACGCGCTCAACGAGCATTGGACCAAGGTCAAGGGCAAGCACCTGAAGGACATGGTGTCCGCGGCCCGGACCATCGCGGACGCGCTGGACCTCGCGGCGGGCGCGATCGAGGCGATGAAGTGGAAGGCCGTCGCGGAGCTGGGCGTTCTGGCCGGCCAGACCGGCCTTGCCATGGCGTTGATCCCGGTGACCGGCGGTCTGTCCGCGCTGCTCGGCGCGGGAGCGATCGCGTTCACGAAGAAGCAGCTGCTGAGGCTCATCACAGCTGCAATGGAGGAGGCCGTCGGCCACATCGTCTCCGTCATGACCGAGCCGGTCGTGGCCGCGCTCGAGAACATGGCGGCGGACCTGGTGGTCCAGGTGAGCATGGACGCGCTGGGCGTCCAGAACGGTGTGGACCTCGACCGGACGAAGCAGGCCGGCAAGGACGGCTTCGACCAGGGGGTGCAGGGGGCCAAGGAGGGCCTGAAGCTCGCCTCGGCCGGAGGCGGTGGTGGTGGCGGCGGGGGCAAGGGCTTCCACATCGAGCACGACGAGCACGAGCAGGCCGGGACCAGGCTGAACGGGGTGAGCCTCGGCATCCACGGCAAGACCGCGGGGAAGCTGACCAAGGCGAAGGGGCACCAGCGCCGCAACAGGGGCCGGGACGACATCGCCGACGCCCTGGACCCGGTCATCGAGAAGGCCATGGGCGCCCTGACGAAGTCCGCCAAGACCATGGGCGACCACATCGGCGAGACGCTGCCCAAGGCCGTCAAGCAGATCTCCAAGGACCACAAGGACAACGACGACAACATCCGCGACCGCATCGCCCGCCAGCGCAAGGGCGACCACGACGCGGGGAAGGACTCCGGCGGCGGCACGGGAGGGAAGAACCCGGCCGGTGGGGGTGGCGGCACGCCCCCGGGCGGCGGAGGCGGCCAGAACAACGGTGGCGGCGGGAACAACCCCGGGGGAAGGCCGATCAACCCCCAGCCGCCATGGCACGGCCAGACCGGTCAAGGCATGAAGAACCACCGCAGGGATGCGTTGGACGTCAGCCACTTGAGCGAGGACGAGCAGCACAGGGCGCTCGTGGACGAGGCCGGCAAGCTCGCCGACGACGCCAAGAACCAGCCGCCCAGCAATCCGTACCCCGAGGGCAAGCACCGGCTGAAGACGGCGTGCGCCGGAACCCTGCTCCACGACGGCACCCTGACCGCGCATTCGAGCAGCTCCACCACCGGCGACTCCTCGATGTCGACCCATCCGGCCCTCAAACAGATCCTGGACCAGGTGGAGAACGACATGAAGGCCGCCGAACAGAATCCGGGCAACGGTCACGGAAAATGCGCGGAAGTCGCGCTCATCTCCGACCGGCTGCACCAGATGGATCCGAACGGGACCGGGATCCTCACGCCGGAGGACGTACGGAAAGCCATGGAGGGGTCCCGCGTCTACTCGGTTCAGATCGGCAACATGCGCCCCGGAGATGACCAGTTGCTGCACGGCGAGTACAAACCGCCCTGTCGGTCCTGTGAGAGGATGCTGCCCCTCGCCGGCGTCATCGCGCACCACTGAAAGGGAGCCTGCACATGCCGAGAATGACAACGGAGGAAGTCGAGGCCGTCCTGGCCGAGGCGGGCTGGTCACCGGGGCGGGACGTCGGTGACCAGCTGCCCGAGCTCCTGAGCTTCGTGATGGACCGTTTCGCGGAGGAAGGACATCCGGTCGAACCGTTCCAGGCCGCCCAGGACTTCGTCCGCGAATTCGGTGGACTGCGCCTGGTGATTCCGGGAACACCGCCGGACGCCGTCGGATTCACACCGCACTGGATCTACGAGGAGAGCGGTGAGGACGTCGCCGAACTCGCCCGGAACGTAGGGAAGAAGCTTTTCCCCGTCGGCTACGAGACTTTCGACGGCGCGATGGTCCTCATCGATGAGACCGGACGTTTCTTCCTCATGCACCACACCGGTCCCTATTTCCTGGGAGCGAACACGTACGAGGCCATCAGCTGTCTGCTGCGCGGCCCCCAGCAGGAAGCGCGGGATTATTTTGTCTGACACCGTTCCGGGAACGGCCTCCTCCCTTCTCGTCCAGGGCACGATCACCAGTCAGACCAACCTGACCGGCGACGGCGAGCCCCGGCTCCACCCCGCCGTCCAGGAGTTCTTCGACGGGCTCGCACCGAGCCTGCGCGAGCCGTTCCTCGGATACTGCGCCGAGTCCGCACTCGTCTCGGACCGGCTGTACGCGGTCGACGCCCAGCGCGCGGACGGCGGGGTCACGAGCCTTGCCGAGGCGCCGTCGCACTTCACGGGTGCGGCTCTCGTCTCCCGCAAGGTGCGCCCCCACGGAGACCCCGAGCACGGCACGCCCGCCGCGCTCTGCCGGTCGTGCGCGGCCCTGGCCGACGCATTCGGCATCACCGTCCTCCAGGATTCCTGACGCGGAGGCCACGATGACGACCGAGCGTGCGACGACCAGTCCGGAGGCGACCGGCCCCGTCGGCGGGGACGAGGACGGCACGTCCCTGACCCTGGCCGGCTGGCATCCCGGGCGGGACGCCGGTGACGCCGCCATGATCGCCGTCCTCAAGACGGCGGGCCTGGGGCCCTGGCCCCTGTTTCCCGCCGCCGAGCGCGCGGTCCGGGAATTCCACGGCCTTCGTCCGGCGCCGGCGGCTCACGGAGGCCGCGAGGTCGCGGCGACCGGCTGTGTCGTCGATCCCCAGGAGGCCCGGTACGCCGGGCCGCCCCTGCACCGGCTCGCCGAGACGCTCGGCACGCGGCTCTTTCCCCTCGGCCGCACCGACGCGGACGCGCCGATGGCCGTGGACGAGGAGGGACGGCTGTTCTCCCTCGGCGCCGGCGGTGCCTGGCTCCACGGGGAGACCGTGCGGGACGGGCTCCTCGCACTGACCGAAGGCCTGCGGCCCGTACGCCTCCGGGGACGGGAACGACGGTGGCCGCTGCGGGCGGAACCGGCCGACCTGGCCGCCGGAGTCCGGGCGGCTCTCGTCGCCGTCTACGTCCTGCACACGCACGGGGTGTTCGACGCCCGCGCCCTGCGCCTGCGGGTCACCACGCTCCGCGGGATCGGCGTGAGCGTCCTGGACCAGGAATTCCCCCTGATCCCCGGGTCGCTGGAGGACAACGCGCCGGCCCTGGTGCGGGCGATGGAGGCGGAGCTGTCCGCCCTGGCGCAGCCGGCCGCCTCCTGCGAGCTGCGGTTGTCCGTACTGGCGCCGCCTCGCGCACCGGCCCCGCTGGCGGGCATCGACTGTGGTGTCACGCTCGGTGGCCCGACCGGCTTCGCCCTGACCCTGGCGACGGGCCCGGGTGCCTCCGTCGGCCGTCCGGCGGCCGCCGTGGACGCCTCCGCCGCCGCGTTCGACGCCTGGACCGCCACGCTCTGAAGGGGGGCGGACCCCCTTCGCGGAGGGTCGGCGGGCACACCCGTCGGCCCCCGGTGCCCGTCCGGTGTCACCGCCCGGGCGACCTACGGCAGCACCCCCGCCCGCCGGGCCGCCACCACCGCCTCCAGGCGGGTGTGGGCGCCCAGTTTGCGCATGGCCGAGCGCAGGTAGCCCTTCACCGTCTCCGGGCGCAGGCCCAGGCGCTCGGCCGCCGTCGCGTTCGTCGCGCCGGAGGCGACCGCCGCGAGGACGTCCGTCTCGCGGGGGGTGAGCGCCACACCCGGCACCGGCGACGGGGCCGCGGCGGCCGTCTCCAGGCGGCCGCACACCGCGAGGAGCCGCGCCCGCAGCTCCGGGTCCATGACCTTCGGCGCGAGCTCCCGCAGCTCCCCGTACGCCGCCCGTACCTCCTCCCAGGACGGTCCCGGTGCCGGCGGCGCGAGCAGTTGCCGCACCTCGTCCCGTACCGCGAGGGCCTGCTCGACGTCACGGGCCGCCGCCACAGCCGCGTCGAAGACCCGCTCGCCGATCGGCAGGGACTCGCGCAGCGCCCCGTACAGCACCCCGCGCACCTTGCGCCGTACGACGACGGGGACGGCGACCACCGAGCGCAGGCCCTCCGCCGAGACCGGGACGTCGTACTCGTGGGTGATGTGCCGCGACGCCTGGTAGTCCGTGACCGCGCACGGCCGGGAGAGGGCCAGGCACTTCCCGCCCAGGCCCGAGCCGGCCGAGATCGCAAGGCCGCGCAGCGCCGGCGTCACCGCCCCGCTCAGCTCCGCGATCCGCACCGTGCGGCCCGCGGCCCCCTCCTGGAGCAGTCCGCCGAAGACGACGGGCAGCCCGCTGGCGCGCCTCAGCCGCAGCAGCGCCGTACGCAACTCCACCGCTTCCACCATCTCGGGCACGGAACCACTCCTTCACCCCCGAACGGGGGTAGTGAGACCTGGGTCACCGATTACACGATGTCCGGGACAGTCCCGCAATGAGGAGGACACATGACGGCCACGAGCGCGACCGCCGCCACGGAGGGGTTCCGGGCCGCCCGGGACTTCCTGCTGCAGCATCGCGAGGACTACGAGACGGCCTACGAGGGCTTCGCCTGGCCCCGGCCCGACCGTTTCAACTGGGCGCTCGAATGGTTCGACGTCATCGCGCGGGACAACGACCGGACCGCGCTGCACATCGTCGAGGAGGACGGCTCCGAGACGCGGGTCACCTTCGCCGAGATGTCCGCCCGTTCGAACCGGGTCGCGAACTGGCTCCGCGCCCAGGGCGTGCGCGCCGGCGACCGGATCATCCTGATGCTCGGCAACCAGGTCGAGCTGTGGGAGACCGTGCTCGCCGCGATGAAGCTGCGCGCCGTACTCATCCCCGCCACCCCGCTCCTCGGCCCCGCCGACCTGCGCGACCGCGTCGACCGGGGCCGCGCCCGGCACGTCATCGTGCGCGCCGAGGACACCGCCAAGTTCGACGACGTCCCCGGCGACTACACCCGGATCTCGGTCGGCGGGGACGGGGTGAACTGGCTGGGGTACGAGCTCGCCGCCCAGGAGTCGGACGTGTTCGAGCCCGACGGGGTCACCCTCGCCGACGACACCCTGATGCTGTACTTCACCTCCGGCACGACCGCCCGCCCCAAGCTGGTCGAGCACACCCACACCTCGTACCCCGTCGGCCACCTGTCGACGATGTACTGGATCGGCCTCAAGCCCGGCGACGTGCACCTCAACATCTCCTCGCCGGGCTGGGCGAAGCACGCCTGGTCCAACCTCTTCGCGCCGTGGAACGCCGAGGCGACCGTCTTCATCCACAACTACACCCGCTTCGACCCGGCCCGCCTCATGGACGAGATGCAGCGGAACGGCGTCACGAGCTTCTGCGCCCCGCCGACCGTGTGGCGGATGCTGATCCAGGCCGACCTCGGCCAGCTGAAGACCCCGCCGCGTGAGGTCGTCGCCGCCGGCGAACCGCTCAACCCCGAGGTCATCGAGTCGGTGCGGCGCGCCTGGGGCGTCACCATCCGGGACGGCTTCGGCCAGACCGAGACCGCCGTCCAGGTCTCCAACAGCCCTGGCCAGCGGCTCAAGGAGGGCTCCATGGGCCGCCCGAGCCCCGGCTTCAAGGTCACCCTCGTCGACCCGGTGAGCGGCCGCCCGGACGTCGAGGAGGGCGAGATCTGTCTCGACCTCTCCGCCCACCCGGTGGGCCTGATGACCGGCTACCACGGCGACCCGGAGCGTACGGCGGAGGCGATGGCCGGCGGCTACTACCGCACCGGCGACATCGGCTCCCGCGACGCGGACGGCTACATCACGTACATCGGCCGTGCCGACGACGTCTTCAAGGCGAGCGACTACAAGATCTCCCCCTTCGAGCTGGAGAGCGCGCTCCTGGAGCACGAGGCCGTCGCCGAGGCGGCCGTCGTCCCCGCCCCCGACCCGCTGCGGCTCGCCGTCCCCAAGGCGTACATCGTCCTCGCGGCGGGCTGGGAGCCGAACGAGGAGACCGCGAAGGCCCTCTTCGCCCACTCGCGCGCGGTCCTCGCCCCGTACAAGCGCGTCCGCCGCATCGAGTTCGCCGATCTGCCCAAGACCGTGTCCGGGAAGATCCGGCGCGTCGAACTGCGCCGGCTGACGGCGGAGGGCGGCGGCAAGGAGTACGTGGAAGGGGACCTCGGATGAACCTCTCGTACGCGCACGGGGTGTCGGAGACGCCGCTCCTCGGCGACACCATCGGCGCCAACCTCGACCGGGCCGTCGCCACCTGGCCCGACCGGGAGGCCCTCGTCGACGTGCCCACCGGGCGCCGCTGGACGTACGCGCAGTTCGGCGCGGACGTCGACCGGCTCGCCGGCTCCCTGCTCGGCAGCGGGGTCCGCAAGGGCGACCGGGTCGGCATCTGGGCGGTGAACTGCGCCGAGTGGGTCCTCGTCCAGTACGCCACCGCCCGCATCGGCGCGATCATGGTCAACATCAACCCGGCCTACCGCGCCCACGAGTTGGAGTACGTCCTCAAGCAGGCCGGCATCTCGCTCCTGTTCGCCTCGCTCACGCACAAGACGAGCGACTACCGTGCCATGGTCGAGGAAGTGCGGGGTGCGTGCCCCGAGTTGCGCGAGGCCGTCTACTTCGGCGACCCGAGCTGGGACGCGCTGCTCGCCCGGACGCCGGGGGAGCAGCGACCGGAGCCGCTCTCCTGCGACGAGCCCGTCAACATCCAGTACACCTCGGGGACGACGGGCTTCCCGAAGGGTGCCACGCTCTCCCACCACAACATCCTCAACAACGGTTACTTCGTGGGCGAGATGATCGCCTACGGCGAGCAGGACCGCATCTGCATCCCGGTGCCCTTCTACCACTGCTTCGGCATGGTGATGGGCAACCTCGCGGCCACCTCGCACGGCGCCTGCATGGTGATCCCGGCGCCCTCCTTCGACCCGGCCGCCACCCTCCGGGCGGTCCAGGAGGAGCGCTGCACCTCCCTCTACGGGGTGCCGACGATGTTCATCGCCGAACTCAACCTCCCCGACTTCGCCGCGTACGACCTCTCCACGCTCCGCACCGGGATCATGGCGGGCTCGCCGTGCCCGGTCGAGGTGATGAAGCGGGTCGTCGCCGAGATGAACATGGCGGAGGTGTCGATCTGTTACGGCATGACCGAGACCTCGCCCGTCTCCACCCAGACCCGCCGCGACGACGACCTGGAGCGCCGCACCGGCACCGTCGGCCGGGTCATGCCGCACGTCGAGGTGAAGGTCGTGGACCCGGCGACCGGTCTGACCGTGGAGCGCGGCACGGCGGGGGAGCTGTGCACCCGCGGCTACAGCGTGATGCTCGGCTACTGGGACGAGCCGGAGAAGACCGCCGAGGCGATCGACCCCGGCCGCTGGATGCACACCGGGGACCTGGCGGTGATGCGGGACGACGGCTACGTGCAGATCGTCGGCCGCATCAAGGACATGGTCATCCGGGGCGGGGAGAACGTGTATCCGCGCGAGATCGAGGAGTTCCTCTACGGGCACCCCAAGATCGCGGACGTCCAGGTCGTCGGCGTCCCCGACGAGCGGTACGGCGAGGAGATCCTGGCCTGCGTGATCCCGCGCGACCCTGCCGACCCGCCCACCCTGGACGAGATCACCGCCTTCTGCCGGGACCGGCTCGCCCACTACAAGATCCCGCGCAGGGTGGAGATCCTCACCGCGTTCCCGATGACGGTGAGCGGCAAGGTGCGGAAGGTGGAGCTGCGGCAGACGTACGGCTCCTAGACGAGCTCCCGGCGCATGCAGACGCGGGGCCAGGCCGACAGGCCGTGGGCCGCCTCGGCGCGGCTGATGGCGCGCAGGCCCTCCGTGAGCGCCGGGTCGGATTCGGCGAGCGCACGGAAGCCGAGCCGCGTGTAGTACGGGGCGTTCCACGGCACCTCGGTGAAGGTCGTCAGCGTCAGGGCCGCCAGGCCCTGCTCCCTGGCGGCCTCCGCCAGGTGCTCGATCAGCGCCCGGCCGACGCCCCTGCGGGCGGCGTCCGGGTGCACCGACACCTGCTCGATGTGGGCGGCGCCGTCGACGGTGTCCGAGAGCAGGTACGCGACCGGGCGGTCGGCGGGGTCCACCGCCACCCAGGCCCGGCCCGCACTGCGGTACGCCTCCAGGACGTTCAGGGGCAGCGGGTCGTCGTCGGCGATCGCCGCCATGCCGAGGGTGCGGAACGGCTCGCCCGCCGCCCGTTCGATGTCCTGGAGCAGCGGGAGTTCGGCCGGAGCGGCCGCTCTGATGCGCATACGACAGTATGGCGCGGCCTCAGCGCGGCGGGCCGCCCGCACCCGGGCCGCCGTCCGTCGGCGGCCGGTTCCGGTCGGCCTCCTGGGGGCGGTTCCGGTCGGCCTCCTGGGGGCGGTCGAGCAGCCCGCCGTCGCGCGAGAAGCGGGGCAGGAACAGGGCCAGGGCCGGATCGCCGTACAGCGCCACGTACAGCTGGACGAGCCGGCCGTCCGTCACCTCGCGCCGGTGGGCCGGCAGCGGATACCGCTCCCGCAGGCCGCTCAGGAGCCGCCGCGCCGTCTTCGTCGTGTCCGGCAGGCGCAGCAGCAGCGCCGCCACCAGGACCGGCGGCACCCCGGCCGCGAGCGCCCCGGCGAGGCCCGCATCCTCGGCCCCGGTCAGGAACGGCCCCGCAAGCGCCGTCAGCGGTACGCAGCAGAGCAGCACCCGGGCCGCCCACAGCCGCACGAGCGGGCGGAGCAGCCCGGCCTCGCGCAGCTCGCGGCGCAGCGCGTCCACCGCCCGCCGCGCCTCGGGCCGCAGCGCGAGGGCCCGCAGCGCGAGCGCCCGGTGCAGCGCCCCGTGTACGCCGAGCTGTACGGGGTCACGCGTGCGGCCCGGTCCGCCATTGGCCCGAATCGTGTGTTTACGGCCCGCCGCGACCGCCCCGCGCTGATGCAGCGCCACCAGGGCCACGGTGACGGCCGCCCGCCGCCCGCCCCGCAGCAGCGCGAGGGCCTGCGGCGGGGGCACGGCGCCCTCCCCGGTCTCCTCGCTGCGGGTTCCGCCGCTTCGCAACAGCAGGGCGGCGAGCAGGAGTTCAGCCCAGGCCGCTCCGATGAACCACCACGTCCCCGTCGGCATGACAGCCACCCCCCGAGGGTGTTGTGCCCGGGAGAGCGTGATCATCACGCGTGAATGGCCGATTTCGGATGCCGAGGAGTTGTGTGGGCGCTCCGGACGGCCTTCCGTGGTCAGGCGCTGCCCGCCGCCAGGTCGTCGGCGGCGTTGTTGATCGGCTGCGGAGTGCCCGTGAGGTCGAGGACGAAGAGCGGGAGCCCGACCTCGGCGGCGCGCGAGCGGGCCTCCGGGGTGTAGCCCGCGAGCGAGAAGAACACGCTCACGGTGGCGGTGCTCAGCCCGTTGAGCCAGAGGCACTCGACGGCCCGCAGTCCGGTGGGTCTGGTGCTCGGGTCGACCTGGGCGACCAGGCCGGGCGCCCGCAGGTCCACGCCGGACGAGGGGCGCTCCTCGGGCTGGACGACGTCCCTGAAGCCGAGCCAGCGCAGGTACCCGGCGGCTGCCGCGACCGCGTCCCGCGAGGTCCGGATCGTCACGGGCCGGAAGGGCCCGCGCAGCGGGGCCGGGCGCGGGGCCGCGGGCGGCGGCGGGATGCGCACGGGGTACCGCTCGGCGAACGTACGGGGACGCGCGGGACCGGTCCCGTCCGCGCCGCGCCCCGTCCTACCGGCACCGCCCCGGGCCTTCGGCCCCGGCTCGAACCACGGCGAACCGGGCTCGACGGGCACGGCCCGCGCCCCGCCCGCGGGACCCTCGCCTGCGGGGCGGCCACCGGCACCGCCGACCGTCCCGCCGGAGGCGCCCGCGCCACCGGACCGGCCGCCGCCGGACGAAGCCTCCCGGCCGGGCCGGCGCCGGTCACCCGAGCCCCCGCCCGTACTGCCGCCCGTACCGTCGGC
>NZ_MWIG01000750.1:0-6524 GCF_002156145.1 Streptomyces sp. NRRL B-24572
CCGCGCCCACTGCCGCGGCCGCGAGGCCGCGGGCGCGGCGATACGGCTCGTCGACTGGTCCGCCGCGGCACCGCGCTGACGCGCGGGAACGGCCGGGCGCCGCACCGTGCCGACGGACGTGAGACGGTCGGGCGCCGTCACCGGTGAGCGGCCGTCCCCGCTCCCGCGAGGGCACCGCCGACCGGTGCGGCCCGCCGGCCTGTGCGGTCCGTCAGCCGATGGGGTGTCCCGCCAGCGGGTCCGTGGCGTCGCCCGCGCCCGCGCGGACCCCGCGCAGGAACGCCTCCAGGGCTTCGAGCGAGCTCGCCGCCGGCTCCCACCCCAGCTCCTGCCGGGCCCGCTCGGTGGCGAGCAGCGGCAGGTGCCGCAGCGCGTCGAAGAGCCCCGGGGAGGCGGGGACCAGCCGCAGCCGCCAGGCCGCCGACAGGGCGCCCCGCACCGCGCCGGCGGGCACCTTCACCGGCCGGGCGTGCAGCAGCTCGCCCAGCGTCGCCCCGTCGATCACCGGATCCGCGGCGAGGTTGAACGGGCCCCGGACATCCCGCAGCAGCGCCCTGCGGTAGGCGTCCGCCGCGTCCTTTGTATGCAGGACCTGGAAACGGAGCCCCTCGAACTCCGGGAGCAGCGGCAGCAGTTCGGGCCGCATCAGCTGGCCGGGGAAGAACCGCCCCGCGAAGATCCGCCGCTGCTCGCTCGCCGACTCCTCCTTGAAGAGGAACGCCGGACGCATCCGCACCACCCGGGTCAGCGGATGGTCCCGCTCGAAGGTGTCGAGGACCCGCTCCAGATAGGCCTTCTCGCGGGTGTAGGCGGCGCCCGGCCAGCCGTGCGTCGGCCAGGCCTCGGACACCGGGGCGCCACCCTCGGGACCGGGGGAGTACGCGCCCACCGAGGAGGCGTACACCAGGACCGGCACCCGTGCCGCCGCCACCGCGTCGAAGACGCGGACCGAGCCCAGGACGTTGGTCCGCCAGGTCTCCACCGGGTCGTGGGTCGGACCGAACCGCCAGGCCAGGTGCACCACCGCGTCCGCGTCCGCCACGTACTGCGCGAGCCGGGGTCCGTCCCCCTCCAGGGAGAGGTCGAGCTCGGCCCACTCCACCCCCGGGAGGTCGAGGCCGGGCCGCCGCCGGGCGAGGCCGAGGACCGAGCCGACGCCGGGATCGCTCGACAGGACCCGGACCAGGCTCGTGCCCACGTTGCCGGTGGCGCCCGTGACGACGACGCGTGCAATCGTGCTCGGATTCATGTCTCCGACCCTCCTCCATGGGCGGCGGCGGCGCACTCCGGGGGCCGCCCGGTGACGTACCGCTCACCCAGCGTGTCCGTCCGGGTCGCGGACACGGCCGACGACCGGGACCATGAAGCGACTCAGGAGACAGGAGAACGGCCATGCTGCTGCCCGACAGGAACACCGTCGACCGGCTGCTCCGGCATTTCCGCGCCCAGGAGCGGACCGTGCGGGACAGGCCGTGCGACCTGTCGGCCCGCCGGCGCTTCGAGGACACGGCGTACACCCTGTGCGTCCTGATGGGAGAACGCACCACGGGCGAGGCCGTCCTCGCCGCGGAGCGCTATGTGACGGCGCAGGAGATCAGGAATCGAGAAGCCTGGTCCCCGTACCGCCACTAGCGTGACTCCCATGACCGACGGAAACACGAAGAGCAGGGCCCCGAGGGCCGACGAGCAGGCGCCCGCACCCCACGCCGCCGACCGCCACGACCTGATCCGCGTGCACGGCGCGCGCGAGAACAACCTCAAGGACGTGAGCATCGAGATCCCGAAGCGCCGGCTCACGGTCTTCACCGGCGTCTCCGGCTCGGGCAAGAGCTCCCTCGTGTTCGACACGATCGCCGCGGAGTCGCAGCGGCTGATCAACGAGACGTACAGCGCCTTCGTCCAGGGCTTCATGCCGACGCTCGCCCGGCCCGAGGTCGACGTCCTCGAAGGCCTGACGACCGCGATCATCGTCGACCAGCAGCGTCTCGGCGCCGACCCCCGCTCCACCGTCGGCACCGCCACCGACGTCAACGCGATGCTGCGGATCCTCTTCAGCCGACTCGGCGAGCCGCACATCGGCCCGCCCAGCGCGTACGCCTTCAACGTCCCCTCGGTCCGCGCCAGCGGCGCGATCACCGTCGAGCGCGGCGGCAGGAAGACCGAGCGGGCGACCTTCGAGCGCACCGGCGGCATGTGTCCGGGCTGCGAGGGCCGGGGCACGGTCTCCGACATCGACCTCGCCCAACTCTTCGACGACTCGAAGTCGCTCGCCGAGGGCGCGCTCACCATCCCCGGCTACACCTCCGGCGGCTGGAACCACCGCCTCTACGCCGAGTCCGGCTTCGTCGACCGGGACAAGCCGATCCGCGAGTACACCGAGAAGGAACGGGCGGACTTCCTCCACCACGAGCCGGTCCGGATGAAGATCGCCGGCATCAACATGACCTACGAGGGTCTGGTCCCGCGCATCCAGAAGTCCTTCCTCGCCAAGGACAAGGAGGGCATGCAGCCCCACATCCGGGCCTTCGTCGAGCGGGCCGTCACCTTCACCACCTGCCCCGACTGCGGCGGCACCCGGCTCAGCGAGGGCGCCAGGGCCTCGAAGATCAAGAAGATCAGCATCGCCGACGCCTGCGCGATGCAGATCAGCGACCTCGCCGACTGGGTCCGCGGCCTCGACGAGCCCTCGGTGGCGCCCCTGCTCACCGCCCTCCAGCTGACCCTCGACTCCTTCGTCGAGATCGGCCTCGGCTACCTCTCCCTGGACCGGCCCTCGGGCACCCTGTCCGGCGGCGAGGCACAGCGCGTCAAGATGATCCGCCACCTCGGCTCCTCGCTCACCGACGTCACGTACGTCTTCGACGAGCCCACCATCGGCCTGCACCCGCACGACATCCGGCGGATGAACGACCTGCTGCTCCAACTGCGCGACAAGGGCAACACGGTGCTCGTCGTGGAGCACAAGCCGGAGACGATCGTGATCGCCGACCACGTCGTCGACCTCGGCCCCGGCGCCGGTACGGAGGGCGGCACCGTCTGCTTCGAGGGCACCGTCGACGGGCTGCGGGCCGCCGGCACCGTCACCGGCCGCCACCTCGACGACCGGGCCGCCGTCAAGGAGTCGGTGCGCACGCCCACCGGGGCCCTGAAGATCCGGGGCGCCTCCACGCACAACCTGCGCGACGTCGACGTCGACATCCCGCTCGGGGTGCTCACCGTCGTCACCGGCGTCGCCGGCTCCGGCAAGAGCTCGCTCGTCCACGGCTCGATCCCCGCCGGCGAGGAGGTCGTCTCCGTCGACCAGGGCGCGATCCGCGGCTCCCGGCGCAGCAACCCCGCCACGTACACCGGCCTCCTCGACCCGATCCGCAAGGCCTTCGCCAAGGCCAACGGCGTGAAGCCGGCGCTGTTCAGCGCCAACTCCGAGGGCGCCTGCCCCACCTGCAACGGCGCGGGCGTCGTCTACACCGACCTGGGGATGATGGCCGGGGTCTCCTCCACCTGCGAGGACTGCGAGGGCAAGCGGTTCCAGCCCGCCGTGCTCGAACACCTCCTCGGCGGCCGGGACATCAGCGAGGTGCTCGCGATGTCCGTGACCGAGGCCGAGGAGTTCTTCGGCTCCGGCGAGGCCCACACCCCGGCCGCGCAGCGCATCCTCGCCCGGCTCGTCGACGTCGGGCTCGGCTACCTGAGCCTCGGCCAGCCGCTCACCACGCTCTCCGGCGGCGAGCGGCAGCGGCTCAAGCTGGCCACGCACATGGCCGACAAGGGCGGCGTCTACGTCCTCGACGAGCCGACCACCGGCCTCCACCTCGCCGACGTCGAGCAGCTCCTCGGCCTCCTCGACCGGCTCGTGGACTCCGGCAAGTCGGTCATCGTCGTCGAGCACCACCAGGCGGTCATGGCGCACGCCGACTGGATCATCGACCTCGGTCCCGGCGCGGGCCACGACGGCGGAAAGATCGTCTTCGAGGGTACGCCCGCCGACCTCGTCGCGGCCCGCTCCACCCTCACCGGCGAACACCTCGCGGAGTACGTCGGCGCCTGACCCGTGCGAACAAGGCGGCGATCCGGGGCTCGGCCACCGGGTCGCCGCTCAGTCGCCCGTACGGGGAAAGAGCGCCCGGGGCACGTCCACACAGGTGTCCCGCGAGACGGGTCCGCCGAACCGCAGCCGGTCGTACGCCGTGAACGCCGGCTCCAGGGCGTCGAGCGCGTCCACGCGCGCGTGGAGGGCGGCGCGCCACTCCGGCGAGGGATCGGCGCCGGCGGCCGCATCGGCGCCGGCGGCCGCGAGACGCGCGGTGATCTCCGCCGTCAGCTCCTCCTTCCTGCGGATGTTCGCCGGGGTGACCGCGTGCAGACAGACGTACTGGCCGCTCAGGTACGCCGCCCACTCCTCGTCGCCCCGATCCGGGTCCTCCCAGTGCCCGGTGAACCACGCGCGCAGACGGTCGACACCGCCCGCCGCGTCGGCGAGGGCGAACAGATCGCGCGGCACCATCTCTGCGCCGTCCGACCGCAGATAGCCGGGCAGCGGCAGCAGGCCCGCGAGCATCAGCCGCCGGACCTCGTCGGCGTCCCGGCCGAGCGCGGCGCACAGCACGTCCAGCGGGACGAACTGGGCGGAGACGTACGCGTCGTCGTCGGCGGTCATCGGATGGTCGCCGTTCACCTCGCGGAACCGCTCGGCGATCCGTACCGCCACGGGCACGTCGTCCGTCATCGCGTCACTCCCTCGGGAAAGCAGTCCGGGCCGGTCCCGGACGGTGTTCCCGCAGGCTAGGAGCCGGACCGTGCGGCGCCCACCGAACCGTCGCCGACACGACCGGGTCAGGTGTCTCCAGTGGCGCCGCACGACCGGCGGTCCATGGCGCGGGCGCCGGGCCCGGTGGCCGATGGCGCGGAGTCTCAGGCACGGCGGGCCGTCCTGCGCCGCCACCCCCACAGGGCGAGCGCGGCGGCGCAGGCCGAGCCCACCAGGGCCAGCGGGAGTCCGGCGGACGGGGCCGAGGCCTCCGCCGCCCGGGACTTCTTCCCGGGCGCGGCCGCCGCCTCGGCCCTTGCCTTCGCGCCTGCCCCGGCCCCGGCCTCCGCTCCTGCCTCCGCGCCTGCCTGGGGTGCCGTCGCCACCGCCTTCGTGCCCGCTTGGGGTGCCGTCGCCACCGCCTTCGCGCCGCGTTCCTCACGGGCCACCGACACCGCCCGCGTGCCCGCGTCGGCCGCGGCCTTCGTGCGTACCGGCGCGAGCGAGCCCACCGGCTGCACCCGACCCGCCGCCTCGAAGCCCCAGTCGAGCAGCTCCCGCGCCTCCTCGTACACGGCGAACCCGCCGCCCTCCTGAGGGTTCATCACCGAGACGACGAGCGTCCGGTCACCGCGCCGGGCCGCCGAGACCAGCGTGTTGCCCGCGTTGGTCGTGTAGCCGTTCTTGATCCCGAGGAGCCCCGGGTAGCGCTCCACCCCGTTCTCGCCGGTCAGGAGCCGGTTGGTGTTGGCGATGCCGTACGACCAGGAGCCCGCGGGGAACTCCGCGTACGCCGTCGAGCAGTACCGGGCGAACTCCGGGTCCTGGAGCCCGATCCGGCCGAAGACCGCCAGGTCGTACGCGGAGGACACCTGGCCGGGGGCGTCGTAGCCGTCGGGGGAGACCACGTGGGTGTCCTCGGCGCCCAGGGAGCGTGCCTTCTCCTGCATCTGCCGGGTCGTCGACTCCCAGCCGCCGTTCATCTCCGCCAGGACGTGCACGGCGTCGTTCCCCGAACTGAGGAAGACGCCGTTCCACAGATCGGAGACCTTGTACGTGTACCCCTCCTTCACGCCGACCAGGCTGCTGCCCTCGCCGATCCCGGTCAGCTCGGAATCGGCCACGGTGTGCAGCTCGGAGGGCTTGTGGCGGGGGAGCGCGGTGAGGGCGAACAGCGTCTTCAGCGTGCTCGCCGGGGGCAGCTTCCGGTGCGCGTTCCGCGCGGCGAGCACCTCGCCCGAGGAGGCGTCCGCCACCACCCACGACAGAGCGGAGACCGAGGGCACGGCGGGTGCGCCTGGCAGCCGCTGCACCTGGGTGCCCTTCCGGGAGAGCCGTGTCCGGTCGACGTACTGGCGCGCGGGCGGGATGGGCTCCCCGACGGAGGACACGACCCGGGAGACGGGAGTGGCGGGAGAGGCGACGGCCGCCGGAACGGGCAGCACGAACAGCAGCGCCGCGGAACCGGCGGCGGCGTGACGGACAGCTGACGTGACGATCATTCGGCCACCGTAGGAAGGAGGCGCGGACCGCGCAGATCGGAGTGCGCCGACCGGCGTAGCGGGTGTGGCGTACGGCGGCGAGTCGTGCGTCCGCCCGGGTGGTGCCGGTCCCGCCGAACGGGCCCGGACCCGCTGTCGGTGACGCGGGGCATCCTTGTGACGTGCCCTCATACCCGCATCAGAGCAACGCCGTTCCGGACGGGAGCCCCGCCGCGGCCCCCGTCGGTGCGCCCGGCCGCCCCGCCGTGCCCCCGTCCGGGACCGCGCTCCTCTGC
>NZ_MWIG01000751.1:0-827 GCF_002156145.1 Streptomyces sp. NRRL B-24572
CCCCGAGGACGCGGCCCACCTCGGCCTGGCCCTCGTGGTGGCCCCCCTGGGCACCCTGCTGGCCTGGCCCCTTCAGGCGCTCACCGTACGGGCCCGCGGGGCCCCGACGCGGGGACGGCCGTAGAGCGCGGGCTCAGCCGCGGCGTCCGGTCGCCGCGAGGGCGTCCTTGACCTGCTGCGCGACGCGGGCCGCGTCCTCGGGGTTGTTCACCACGTCCGTGCGGTTCATGTCGATGACGAGGACCTCGCTGGCCGAGTAGTGCTTGTGCACCCAGTCGTCGTAGCCGGACCACAGCGTCCGGTAGTACTCGACGAGGCTCTCGTCCTGCTCGAAGTCGCGTCCCCGCAGCCCGATGCGGTGCAGCACCGTCTCGAAGTCCGCCTTGAGGTAGACCATGAGGTCGGGCGCCTTGCGGTACGGCAGGCCGTCGATCTCGCGCATCATCTCGTCGAGCAGCCCCTCGTACACCCGCATCTCGAGGGAGCTGATCCGGCCCAGGTCGTGATTGACCTTGGCGAAGTACCAGTCCTCGTAGATGGACCGGTCGAGCACGTTGTCGCCCTGCTTGTACGCCTCCTTGATCGCGGCGAACCGCGTCTGCAGGAAGTAGAGCTGGAGCAGGAAGGGGTAGCGGTTCGCCTGGATCTCCTCGGGGCTCGCCGAGTAGAAGAGCGGAAGGATCGGATTGTCGTCCACGCTCTCGTAGAAGACTTCGCTGCCCAGCTCCTTGGCGAGGATTTCGGCCACACTCGTCTTGCCGATTCCGATCATGCCTCCGACGCAGATCACCGGCATACCTCACTTCTCCCTGGGGGCTCTTCTGTTC
>NZ_MWIG01000752.1:0-3881 GCF_002156145.1 Streptomyces sp. NRRL B-24572
TCGTGCTGGCCGGCGGCGTGGCCTTCGCCGTCATCCCGTCCGTCGGCAAAGGAAGTCCCGCACCGGACCCGCACAAAGCCGAGGTCGCCAAGGCGTTCACCGGGTGGCAGACCCTGTTGCAGAAGGATGGTGCCCCCGCCGCACCCGCCTGTACGTACGTCGCCGACGCACTCTTCTGCTCGGGCCGGGGGATCGGCATCGCGCGGATCGACCCCGCGACCGGCCACGTGGTCTGGTCACGGCCGACAGCCCTCGATGAAAAATGCTCCGCGCCCACGCCGTTGTCCGGAGGCCTGCTCGGCGTCGTCTCCGACGACGACCGCCTGCAGGCGTACGGAACCGACGGCACCCCCGGCTGGGACACGGGTACGTCCGAACGCCACGGCGGAGTACGG
The DNA here is from genome assembly GCF_002156145.1 of Streptomyces sp. NRRL B-24572. Classification (NCBI taxonomy): domain Bacteria; kingdom Bacillati; phylum Actinomycetota; class Actinomycetes; order Kitasatosporales; family Streptomycetaceae; genus Streptomyces; species Streptomyces sp. NRRL B-24572. Next base: position 396 of record NZ_MWIG01000752.1, read on the forward strand.
GAGGCGGACGACACGGTCCTGACCGGCGGTTCGGGCGTGGTGAAGGCCGTCGACAGCGCGACGGGGAAGCGCCGCTGGAGTCACGCGCTGCGCCATCACTCGACGCCGCGCTTCGGCCAGTACTCCCCGGAGTCCGGTCTCCTGCCCGTCTTCGAGAACTCGGCCGACGGAACCCGGACCCTTGTCAGCGCCCTGCGTCCCAGGAGCGGCGAGATCGCCTGGCAGAAGCGTCTGGACGGAGATCTCGTCCCCGTCGGCACGGGAGCCGACGGCGTGCTGGTCCTGCGGTCCGTGAGCCTCGACTCGCGCACCGACGCCGTCGTTCTCTACGACCCCGCCAAGGGGTCCACTCGCCGGATCTCCCTGCCTTCCCTGATGGACGAACCCAAGTTCGCCATGCAGGGCACCATCGTCTATCTGCTGACTCCGACGGGCCGACTGCTCGCCCTGAACACCGCCGCTCCCGGCGGTCGCGTCCTCTGGGAGCTGGAGACCGCCGCCAGCACCGTGTCCGTCCCCGTCGTCGGTCCCGGCGACCGGCTCTACTTCTCCGCCTCCGACGGGCGGCTGCTCGCCGTCGACACCGCGCGCGGCGCTCTCCTCGGGCAGACCGGGCCCCGGCTGCGGGACGGCAGGCTCGGGTACGCGACGACCGTCCCCGCGCCCGTCGTCGCCGGGGACCGGGTGTTCGGGACGGCGCCGGACGGGTCCGTCTTCGCGGTGGACGCGCGCGATCCGGCGGCCTGGTGAGTACGTACGCATGAGTGGGGGGAGCGGGTCCGGGACCCGCTCCCCCCACTCGTACAGCTCCTACCGGGCTCAGCCCAGCTTCGTCACGTCCCGGACCGCGCCCTTGTCCGCGCTCGTCGCCATCGCCGCGTACGCCCGCAGTGCCGCCGACACCTTGCGCTCGCGGTTCTTCGGCGCGTACACGCCGCCGAGGGCCTCGCGGCGGGCCGCCAGGGTGGCGTCGTCGACGAGGAGTTCGATCGAGCGGTTCGGGATGTCGATGCGGATGCGGTCGCCGTCCTCGACGAGCGCGATCGTGCCGCCCGAGGCCGCCTCCGGCGAGGCGTGGCCGATGGACAGGCCCGAGGTGCCGCCGGAGAAGCGGCCGTCGGTGACCAGCGCGCACGCCTTGCCCAGGCCGCGGCCCTTCAGGTACGAGGTGGGGTAGAGCATCTCCTGCATGCCGGGGCCGCCCTTGGGGCCCTCGTAGCGGATGACGACGACGTCGCCCTCCTTGACCTCCTTGAGGAGGATCTTCTGGACGGCCTCGTCCTGCGACTCGCAGACGACGGCCGGGCCCTCGAAGGTCCAGATCGACTCGTCGACGCCGGCGGTCTTCACGACGCAGCCGTCGACGGCGAGGTTGCCGTGCAGGACGGCCAGGCCGCCGTCCTTTGAGTAGGCGTGCGCGACGTCGCGGATGCAGCCGCCGGCCGCGTCCACGTCGAGGGCCTCCCAGCGCTCGGACTGGGAGAAGGCGGTCGCGGAGCGGACGCAGCCGGGGCCCGCGTGGAACAGCTCGACGGCCTCGTCGGACGGAGAGCCGCCGCGCACGTCCCAGGCGTCCAGCCACTCCTTGATGGAGCGGGAGTGGACGGAGTGGACGTCCTCGTTGAGCAGGCCCCCGCGGTACAGCTCGCCGAGGATGGCCGGGATGCCGCCGGCCCGGTGCACGTCCTCCATGTAGTACGTGCGGTCCTTGGCGACGTTCGGGGCGACCTTGGCCAGGCAGGGAACCCGGCGCGAGACCTCGTCCATGTCCGGCAGGCCGTAGTCGACCTCGGCCTCCTGGGCGGCGGCGAGCAGGTGCAGGATCGTGTTGGTGGAGCCGCCCATGGCGATGTCGAGGGCCATGGCGTTCTCGAAGGCGGCGCGGGTCGCGATCGAGCGGGGCAGGACGGAGGCGTCGTCCTCGTCGTAGTAGCGACGGGTGATGTCGACGACCGTGCGCGCCGCGTCCTCGTACAGCCCCTTGCGGGCGGTGTGGGTGGCGAGCAGCGAGCCGTTGCCGGGGAGGGAGAGGCCGATGGCCTCGGTCAGGCAGTTCATCGAGTTGGCGGTGAACATGCCGGAACAGGACCCGCAGGTCGGACAGGCGTTCTCCTCGATCCGGAGCATGTCCTCGTCCGAGATCTTGGGGTTCACGGCGTCGGACATCGCGTCGACCAGGTCGAGCGTGCGGACCGTGCCGTCGACCAGGACCGCGCGACCGGCCTCCATCGGGCCGCCGGAGACGAAGACCGTCGGGATGTTGAGGCGCAGGGCGGCCATCAGCATGCCGGGGGTGATCTTGTCGCAGTTGGAGATGCAGATCAGGGCGTCGGCGCAGTGCGCCTCGACCATGTACTCCACGCTGTCCGCGATCAGGTCGCGGGACGGCAGGGAGTAGAGCATGCCGCCGTGGCCCATGGCGATGCCGTCGTCGACGGCGATCGTGTTGAACTCGCGGGCGATGCCGCCGGCGGCGGTGATGGCCTCGGAGACGATCCGGCCGACCGGCTGGAGGTGGGTGTGGCCGGGGACGAACTCGGTGAAGGAGTTGGCGACGGCGATGATCGGCTTCCGGCCGATGTCCGCGCCGGGTACACCGGAGGCACGCATAAGGGCGCGTGCGCCCGCCATGTTGCGGCCGTGGGTGACAGTGCGGGACCTCAGCTCGGGCATCGTCGCTCGCTCCTCGTGATGGGTGTGCTTGCTTTCGAGCGTACGCCGACGCTCCAAGATCTGGACAGGGTGTCCGCAATGCGGGACAGGTGTTCAGCTTTCGGTCAGGTACCGCTGGAGCGTCGGGGCCACCTGCTCGACGATCCGCTCCGGATCCACCGAGGCCAGCGGCTCGACCTGGATCACGTACCGCATGATCACGATCCCCATCATCTGGGAGGCGGCCAGCTCCGCGCGGAAGCTCGGGTCCGGCACGTCGAGCTCGGCCGCGATCCGCTCCAGGAGCCGGCGCAGCACGAAGGTCCGCAGCACCTTCGCGGCCGCCTCGTGGGTGAGCGCGGAGCGGACGATCGCGAGGAGCGGGGCGCGGGACGCCGGGTTCTCCCAGACGCCGATGAAGAAGCGCGCGAGCCGCTCGCCGATGGCCTCGCGCGGGCCGCCGAGGATCGCCGGGACGACGGCCGTGGGCTCGAAGGAGACCTCGATGGCGGCGGCGAAGACCTCGTCCTTCGTGCCGAAGTAGTGGTGCACGAGCGCCGGGTCCACCCCGGCGGCCTTGGCGATGCCACGCACCGAGGCCTTGTCGTAGCCGCGCTCGGCGAACTGGGCGCGGGCCGCCTCCAGGATGCGTGTCCGGGCGCCCGGTCCGCTCTCCTCCTCGGTACGGGACGGGCGGCCGCGCCGGCGCGGCCGCCCGTCCCGTACCGAGGAGGACAGCGGACCGGGCGCCCGGACACGCATCCCGGAGCCGGCCCGCGCCCAGTTCGCCGCGCGCGGCTACGACAATGCCTCGGTGCGTGGCATCGCCAAGGC
>NZ_MWIG01000753.1:0-852 GCF_002156145.1 Streptomyces sp. NRRL B-24572
TCGTCGGCGCGATCGCCGTCGCGCTGCTCGCGATCGGCGGCCTGCTCGTCGCGCTCAACCTGAACAAGGACGAGGACCCGCAGGCGGGCGGCACGGGCGGCACGCAGACACAGGAGAGCCAGTCGGCGGCCCCCGGGCACAAGGGCCCCGACCTGACCAAGACGATCGACACGAAGAAGTGCACGCAGCCTTCGGAGTCGGCCGACGACCCCTCCAAGTTCGAGGTCCCGAACTTCACCTACAAGAACATCCAGTCGGTGAAGGACTGCATCCAGGCGGCCGGGTGGAAGCTCATGACGCAGACCCCGGTGGACGAGGCCACGTACGGCGAGGGCACGGTCCTGGAGCAGTACCCGCCGGCCGGTGAGGACATCACGGACAAGGACGCCGAGTTCACCCTGAAGATCTCGACGGGCAACCCGCCGCAGTAGTCACCAGGACCGCCGTACGCCCCCTGCCCCGTCCCGGATGCCGGAAATCTTCCGGCATGTGACGCTGAGTTGAACATCTCGCCGGCTCGGTACGGGAGGGGGTCACCCGGTGACTCCAACACTCCGCAGGGCACGCGCGAGGGCCCTGCGCCCCGCGCTCACCTGCGCGTTCACCTGCGCTTGCGCCTTGTACGCCGCGCCTCTCGGGTACGCGCAGGTCGGGTACGCGCACCCCGGGTCCACGTCTGTGGGGTACGCGCACCCCGGGTCCACGTCCGTCGAGCACGAACCCGGCAGGCACGCGCCCGTCGGGTCCACGTCCGTCGAGCACCCGGCGGAGGCGCCCGGCACCTCGGTGGGCACCGCGGCTCCGACGCCCGCGGCGAGCCCGTCCTCCGCCGCGCCCTCGGCGACCGCGCCG
>NZ_MWIG01000754.1:0-6188 GCF_002156145.1 Streptomyces sp. NRRL B-24572
GTCCAGGACGTGGTCCCGGAGCGCCGTCGGCGACCTCCCGCTGGACATGCTCAAGAGCCGTTTGCTCGCCATGTGGGAGGAAGAGCGGTTCCCGGAGGCGGCACGCGAACTGACCGAGGCGGCGTGGTCGCGACCGGTGGAGGAGGTGATCGAGCTGTCGGACTGGCTGGAGGAGCGCGGCGCGGCGATGACGCCGGAGACGTTCGTCGCCGATGCCGGACGGTTGCGGCCTCTGGAAGAGGCACTGGCGTTCGCTCCGGAGGCGGTCCTCGACTGGCACCCCCGGATGCGCGACCTCGGCCGTCTCGACCTGGTCGGCTTCCCGGAGGTGGCGGCGTGCGTCAACGGGTGGCGCCGCTCAAGATTCAAGTAGCCTCCGCCGGCACTCCGCCACGTCGAAGTCCCCCGGCGGGTACTTCGGATCCAGCGCCTCCAGGTGTTCGAGGAGCAGTTTGCTGATCGCCCAGTTGCGGTACCACTTGCGGTCCGCCGGGACCAGGTACCACGGGGCCTCGTCCGTCGTGCAGCGTTCGAGGGCGATCTCGTACGCCTGCCGGTACTCCGGCCACAGCGCCCGCTCCTCGATGTCGCCGGGGTTGAACTTCCAGTGCTTGTCGGGGTTGTCGAGGCGACTGAGGAGCCGGTCGCGCTGTTCCTCGTACGAGAGGTGGAGGAAGACCTTGACCACGGTCACCCCGTCCTCGGCGAGGGACTTCTCGAACCGGTTGATCTGGCCGTAGCGGCGGCCGATCAGGCGGCGAGGGACCAGCTCCCGGACCCGGGCGATGAGGACGTCCTCGTAGTGCGAGCGGTCGAAGATGCCGATCTCGCCCGGCTGGGGGAGCACCCGCATGATCCGCCAGAGGAAGGGGTGGTTCTGCTCCTCCCGGGTCGGCGCCTTGAAGGCGTGGATGCGGCAGCCGGACGGGTTGAAGAGGCCGATGACGTGCTTGACCGTGCCGCCCTTGCCACTGGTGTCCATGCCCTGGAGGACGAGGAGCAGCCGCCGGCGGTCGCCGGCGGTGCTCGCCGCGTACAGGCGCTCCTGGAGCTCGGCGAGGCGCGGCCCGAGGGCGGCGGTGGCGGCCAGGCCCGCCGTCTTGTCGGCGGGGCCGGCCGGGGTCGCCCTCGCGTCGTACGAGTCGAGGTCGATCCGCTCGCCCTCGGGGATGCGGAGGACGTCACGGAGGGCGGGTTCCGGCGCCTTCCGCTTCTTCCCGCCGTCCTTCTTCGCCACCTCGGGCCCCTTCCGCCGCGCCGCTCGTCCTCTCCCGATCCTGCGACGGAACCCGGGCGCCCGCTAGTCCGGCCGCTTCAGCACCACGGGCCCGTCACCGCGAACGTCGTGCCGGGCGTGTAGCAGTTGACGTACATCGTCGAGCGGTCCGGGGAGAAGGTGACGCCCGCGAACTCGCCCCACTCCGGGGCCTCCGGCGTCCCGATGTTCTGGGCGCCCCGGGCCACCGCGTACACCTCGCCCTCCGTGCTCACCCCGAAGACGTGCTGCGCCCCGTTGCCGTCCTCGCAGACCATCAGGCCTCCGGTCGGTGCCAGGCAGATGTTGTCCGGGGACTCGCCGGGCAGCTGGACGTCGGTGCTCGGGCCGAAGACCACGACGAGGGTGAGCCGGCGCCTGTGCGGCTCGTACTTCCACACCTGGCCGAAGTGCGTGGCCGCCGAGCCGTCCTTGGCCCGGGCGAAGGAGGACACGAAGTAGACGGCCCGTCCGCCCCAGTAGCAGCCCTCCAGCTTCTGGGCGTGCGTGATGCCCCTGGGGCCGAAGTCCTGGTGCCGGATGGAGGTCGACGTCGCCAGCGGGTCCGGTACGGGGACCCACTCGATGCCGTCGAAGCGGGCGCCGGTCTCCTGGACGACGGAGAGGTCGGGGACGCCGGGCACCCGCATGGCCTCCAGGGCGCCGCCCGCGCGCAGCGAGCCGGTGCCGCCGAGCGGCTTCTCCGGCAGGAAGCGGTAGAAGAGGCCGAAGGGCCGTTCGAAGGCGTCCTCCGTCTCGTACACGATGCCGCTCGCCGGGTCGACGGCGATCGCCTCGTGCTGGAAGCGGCCCATCGCGGTGAGCGGGACGGCCCCGGTGCGGTGCGGGTCGGCGCCGTCGACCTCGAAGATGAAGCCGTGGTCCTTGGTGTAGCCGTTGGTGCCGGCCCGGTCCTCGGTCTCCTCGCAGGTCAGCCAGGTGTTCCAGGGGGTGGGGCCGCCCGCGCAGTTGACGGCGGTCCCGGCGATGCCGACCCGCTCGCCGAGGACGTTGTTGCGGCCGTCGAGTTCGAGGACCGTACAGCCGCCCTTGCCGGCCGGGTCGTACGTGAGGCCGGGGACGGTGGGGACGGCGATCTTCCCGGTGACCCGGTTCTCGTGGTTGCGGACGAGGTGCACCCGGCCGCGCCGGCCGGCGAAGGCGCCCATGCCGTCGTGGTTGCTGGGGACGGGGCCCTCGCCGGAGCGGAGCGGGTCGCCCATCCGGGAGAGGACCTTGTAGCGGAAGCCGGCCGGGAGGTCGAGGAGGCCGTCCGGGTCGGGTACGAGGGGACCGTAGCCGCCCCGGGCCGGCGGGGCCGCCGCGGCGGTTCCGGCGAAGAGTTCGGAGAGGGCGCCCGTGAAGGCGATCCCGGCGACGGAGGCGCCGGTGCGGGAGAGGATCTGACGTCGTGTTGCGGACATGAGGCAACAACCCACTTCCTGTTGGCGGACAGGACGGATGCGATGTGACGTGTGACCCGCATGTGTGTATCACGCACGGTGGTGACAGGAGAACCATGCGGGCCACAACTGCCTCATGTGGCGCGGAGACTGATCCGGCGTCAGGCCAGTTCGGCGGTGAGGGTGATCGTCGTGCCCGTGAGCGCCTGGCTGACCGGGCAGTTCTTCTTCGCGTCCTCGGCGAGCGCCTGGAACTCGTCCGCGTCGAGGCCGGAGACCGTGCCGCGCACGGTGAGGTGGATGCCGGTGATGCCCTCGCCCGGCTGGAACGTGACGTCGGCCTTCGTCTCCAGGCGCTCGGGCGCGTGGCCCGCCTTGGCCAGACCGTTCGAGAAGGCCATCGAGAAGCAGGAGGAGTGCGCGGCCGCGATGAGCTCCTCGGGGCTCGTCTTGCCGTTGGGCTCCTCCGACCGGGCCGGCCAGGAGACGTCGTACGAGCCGAGACCGGAGGAGTCGAGGGTGACGACGCCGGAGCCCTTGAGGAGGTCGCCCTGCCAGACGGTGTGGGCGTGACGCACGGTGGCCATGGTGGATCCCTTTCGATCGGGTACGGCCACCAAGCTACTGCGCGACGAGGCCCTTCGCGTCGCGGGCGAGCGCGGTGAGCCGGGAGATCGCCCGGAAGTACTTCTTGCGGTAGCCGCCGTTCAGCATCTCGTCGCTGAAGAGCTTGTCGAAGGGGAGTCCGGAGGCCAGCACGGGTATCTCGCGGTCGTACAGGCGGTCGGCGAGGACGACGAGCCGCAGGGCCGTCGACTGGTCCGGGACCGGCTGGACGTCGGTGAGGCAGACGGCGCCGAGGTCGTCGGTGAGGGCGCCGTACCGGCTCGGGTGAACCCTGGCCAGGTGTTCGAGCAGGTGCGGGAAGTCGTCGAGGGAGGCGCCGGGCGTCGCGTACGCGGTCTGGGTGACCACCTGGTCGGAGTACGGGGAGGGGGCCTCGGGCAGACCGCGGTGGCGGTAGTCCTCGCCGTCGATCCGCAGCGGCCGGAAGTGGGCGGAGAGGCCCTGGATCTCGCGGAGGAAGTCGGCGGCGGCGAAGCGGCCCTCGCCGAGCTTGCCCGGGAGCGTGTTCGAGGTGGCGGCGAGGGCCACGCCCGACTCGACGAGCTTGCCGAGGAGGCTGGAGACGAGGACGGTGTCGCCCGGGTCGTCGAGCTCGAACTCGTCGATGCAGAGGAGGCGGTGTCCGCTCAGCGTCTGCACGGTCTGCTGGAAGCCGAGCGCGCCGACCAGGTTGGTCAGCTCGACGAAGGTGCCGAAGGCCTTCAGTGCGGGCTCCGCGGGGGTCGCGTGCCACAGCGAGGCCAGCAGGTGGGTCTTGCCGACGCCGTAACCGCCGTCCAGGTAGACCCCGCGCGGGCCGCTCGGGGCGGCCGGCTTCTTCGCGAACCAGCGGCGCTTCCCGGCGCCGGTGGCGTGCGCCCCGCCGAGGCCCTCGGCGAAGGAGCCGAGGACCTTGACGGCGTCCGTCTGGCTCGGCTGGTTCGGGTCGGGGAGGTACGTGTCGAAGCGTACGGAGTCGAAGCGCGGCGGCGGCACCATCTCCGCGACGAGGCGGTCGGCGGGGACGTGGGGCTCTCGGGAGCAGAGCGAGAGCGGGGCCGCTTCGGGGGAAGCCGCTTCGGTGAGGGCACGGGTCGACACAGTTCCCCACTGTAAGCGCCGTGTCAGACTTCGATCATGCGCCAGCTCTTCCCTGTGACGGACATGACAGCCACTGCCGACCGGGAGTGGTCGCTCGACGCCCTCGCGGACGCCTATGCGTATCCGGAGGGCGACGATCCGTGGCTGCGGGCCAACATGGTCTCCTCGCTCGACGGGGCGGGCCAGCACGAGGGGCGCTCCCAGCCCCTCTCCTCCGAGGCGGACATGCGGATCTTCGGGATCCTGCGCGGGCTCGCCGACGTGGTCGTGGTGGGTGCGGAAACGGTGCGCCTGGAGGGCTACCGACCGGCCCGCGCGCGGGAGGCCTTCGCGGTCCGCCGGGCCGCCGCCGGACAGGGCCCGGCGCCCGTGATCGCCGTGGCCAGCGCCTCCCTGAACCTCGACTTCTCGCTGCCGCTCTTCACCGAGCCGCTGGTGCCGACCCTGGTCCTCACGGGGGCCGCCGCGCCCCCCGAGCGGATCGAGGCCGCCCGGGCGGCGGGCGCCGTGGTGCTGATCGCGGGCGACGGGCCCGGGGTGGAGCCGGCCCGCGCGGTGGCGGCGCTCGCGGAGCGCGGGCTGCGCCGCCAGCTGACCGAGGGCGGGCCCCGGCTGCTCGGCCAGTTCGTGGCGGCGGAGGTCCTCGACGAGCTGTGCCTGACGGTCTCGCCGACGATGACCGCGGGTGACGCCCAGCGGATCGCCGGAGGGCCTTCGGTGGCCGTCCCGACACGCTTCCAGGTGGCTTCCGTCATGGAGCAGGACGGCTTCCTCTTCACCCGCTACCGTCGCATCTGACAATCGGCGGAATTTGTCGTTCCGCTTACCGTCCGCTGGGCACACTTACTGTCGCAGACCCCGTGCGGGCACGGGGAAGGATGGTTTCCGCAGAAGGGCTCCTGAGGTGTTCACAAGCGTTCTGATGATCGAGAAGCCCCTCACGTCCGTCGACGTGGAATTCGTCACCACCCTGCACGGCGACGAGGGCATGTCCTTCATCGTCCTCATGCAGCCGCGTGGTGACCAGGCCGATGTACTGCTGCGCGCCATCGACGACGTCGCCATGGGCGAACTGAAGGAAGCCGCCCACGAGGGCGACGAACCGGAGGGCAAGGAGGCCCGGCCCGTGGCCGAGCGGGCCCTGGAGGTCTCGCTCCAGGCACTGAGAAACGCCGGCTGCGAGGCGGTCGGCCAGGTCGTCGAGGACCACCCGCTCGACAAGATGAAGGCGGTGGTCGACGAGTCGGGGGCGGACGAGGTGATCGTGCTCACCGCCCCGCACTACGTGGAGGAGTTCTTCCACCGGGACTGGGCCTCCCGGGCCCGCCACAAGGTCGGGGTCCCCGTCCTGAAGCTCTTCGCCCACAGCGAGTAACGGCAAGGCCGGGTCCGCGCCCCGTGCAGGGGGTGCGGACCCGGAGCCGTCGCGGCGCCCCGTGCGGGAGGCGCGGACCCGGCCCCGCCGACCGCCGGGACCCCGGCCGGAGCCACTAGGCTGGGGGCTTCCAGAACCACACACCCCGGGGAGAGATCCGCATGGCACCCGCCATCCCTGCCGCCATGGAACGGCCGCACTTCATCGGCATCGGCGGTGCCGGAATGTCGGGCATCGCGAAGATCCTCGCCCAGCGCGGCGCCAAGGTCGCGGGCAGCGACGCCAAGGAGTCCGCGACCGCCGAGTCGCTGCGCGCCCTCGGCGCCACCGTGCACATCGGCCACGCCGCCGAGCACCTCGCCGACGACGCCTCCGCCGTCGTCGTCTCCAGCGCCATCCGCGCCGACAACCCCGAGCTGGCCCGCGCCGCCGAGCTCGGCATCCCCGT
>NZ_MWIG01000755.1:0-8246 GCF_002156145.1 Streptomyces sp. NRRL B-24572
CCGTGCGTGTGGGCGTACGGCGGCAGCTCGTCCGCGGCGTCGTAGACGCCCCGGATGAGCCAGGGCGCCCTGGAGGAGCTGCCGCCGTACGCCCACACGCACGGGGACTACCCGGCCGGGCTGCCCGCGCTGCGGCAGATGCTCGCTGACCGGTACACCGCGCGCGGGATCCCCACCATGCCCGAGCAGATCATGGTCACGACCGGCGCCATGGGCGCCATCGACGCCATCTGCCACCTCTTCGCGGGGCGCGGCGAGCGGATCGCCGTCGAGTCGCCCTCGTACGCCAACATCCTCCAGCTGATGCGCTCGGCGGGCGCCCGGCTCGTGCCCGTCGCCATGGCGGAGGGTCTCGGCAGCTGGGACCTGCCGCGCTGGCGGCAGGTGCTGCGGGACGCGGCGCCCCGCCTCGCGTACGTCGTCGCCGACTTCCACAACCCGACCGGCGCGCTCGCCGACGAGGACCAGCGGCGGCAGCTCGTCGAGGCGGCCCGCTCGGCCGGCACGGTGCTCGTCGTCGACGAGACCATGGCCGAGCTGCACCTGGACGAGGGCCTGGAGATGCCCCGGCCGGTCTGCGCCTTCGACCCGGCGGGCGCCACCGTCCTCACCGTCGGCTCGGCCAGCAAGGCCTTCTGGGCGGGCATGCGGATCGGCTGGGTCCGGGCCGCGCCCGACGTCATCCGTTCCCTGGTGGCCGCGCGCGCGTACGCCGACCTCGGCACCCCCGTCCTGGAGCAGCTCGGCGTGAACTGGCTCATGCGGACGGGTGGCTGGGAGGAGGCCGTGAGTCTCCGCCGCGAGCAGGCCAGGGAGAACCGGGACGCGCTCGTCGCCGCCGTCCGCCGGGAGCTCCCGGACTGGGAGTTCTCGGTCCCGCGCGGTGGTCTGACCCTCTGGGTCCGGACCGGCGGCCTCTCCGGCTCCCGGCTCGCCGAGGCGGGGGAGCGGGTCGGCGTCCGCGTCCCCTCCGGGCCCCGCTTCGGCGTCGACGGCGCCTTCGAGGGCTTCGTCCGGCTGCCCTTCACGGTCGGCGGCCCGGTCGCCGACGAGGCGGCCGCCCGCCTTGCCGCCGCGGCCCGCCTGGTCGAGTCCGGCCTCGGCAGCGGGGGAGCGGAACCGCCGAGGTCGTTCGTGGCGTAGCCCGGTCACGCGGACACGTACGGAGGGTCCCCACGCGCGCGCGTGGGGACCCTCCGTACGTGTGCAGCCGGTCTCAGCCCTCCGCGGGGACCGGGGCGTGGAACGGGGCCGGGCCGGGGTCCGGTTCGGCGCGGGGCGCCGGGGCCGGTTCGGGGGCCGCCTCGACCGCGGCGACCGGGAGCGCGACCGTGTCCGGGGCGGTGAGCGCGGCCGGGGCGGTGACGGCGACCGGGGCCGGGGTCTTGACGGTGACCGTGTCCGGGGCGGTGGCGGTGACCGGAGTCTTGACCGTGATCGCCGGCGGGGTCGTGGGTGCGGCCGGGGCCGCGATCTCCGAGCGCTCCGGGAGGAGGTCGAGGACCGCCCGGCGGTGCGCCTCGCTCGTCGCGTCGTCGTACGGGTCGGGCGTCGCCGGCACCTGGAGCCGCAGGACCGGACCGGTGCCCAGGCGCGCGTAGCCGCGGCCCGCCGGGACCTCGGGCGTCGGCGTGGTGTGCGGCTGGGCGCCGAGGACGGCCGTGATCTGCTCCGCGGTGGCGGGGCCGAGGACGATCCGGGCCCGGGTGTGGGTCCGTACCGCCTCGCTCAGCGTGTCCACGCTGTCGAACTGCTCGGCCACCACCACCGTCACGTGCGCCGCGCGCCCGTGCCGCAGCGGCACCTGGAGCAGCTCCTGCGGGTCGGGGCGGCCGTCGGCTGCGGCCAGGTGGCCGAGGACGCCCGGCCGGTCGAGCAGGATCCACAGCGGACGGCGGGTGTCCTCCGGCGCGGGAAGGCCCGCCTGCCGGGCCCGGTTCGCGGCGATCAGCCGCCGCTCCGTCTCGTGCGCCGCCCACTCCAGGGTGGCGAGGGCGCCGGAGAGCCCGCACTCGACCGCGAGGACGCCGGCACGGCCGGCCAGGCACGCGTACTCGCCGGTGCCGCCGCCCTCGACGATCAGCACGTCGCCGTGGGGGAGGGCCTGGAGGGCGATCGAGCGCAGCAGCGAGGTGGTGCCGCTGCCGGGCTGGCCGACGGCGAGCAGATGCGGCTCGGTGGAGCGGGGACCGGTGCGCCAGACGACGGCCGGCGCGTCCTCCGTGCCGTCCGCCGAGACGACGGGCACGGTCCGCTGCACGGCGTCGGCGTCGGTGAAGCCGAGGACGGTCTCGCCCGGCACCGTGACGAAGCGCTGGGCGGCGATGGTGGTGGGCAGGGCGGGCAGCACGCTCATGACGAGCCGGTTGTCCTCCTCGTCCCAGTCGAAGAGGTACTCGCGGCCGCGCCCCGACTTGGCGTGCAGCAGTTGCTCGATGCGCGCGCGTGCGGCGGGCTCGCCGTCGGTGAAATAGGGGGGATAGGCGATCCGCAGCCGGGTGAGCCGGCCGTCCTCGTCGAAGGCGTACTCGGCGAAGGCACCGCTCCAGTCGCCGCCGTGGGCGAAGAGCGGGGAGGGGTCGTCGGGGACGGAGAAGTACGGCACGAGGGCCTCGTACAGGCCCTTGAGCCGGGCGATCTCCGCGTCGTCGGGCCCGGTCTTCACGACCGGGCGTTCACGTCCCTTCCACGCGGCCGCGGCCATGAGCACGACGAGCGCGAGGAGCGGCCCGTACGGCATGAGGGCGACGACCAGGACGCAGGCCGCGACCAGGAGCAGCGTGGGACCACGCCGCTCCTTCGGGGTCGCGGCCCACTTGGCGCGCGCTGTCGCGGCCAGTTTCCGCAGACCACGGGAGATCGTGATCAGGGGATGGAGCACGTCGGTGGCGCTGTCGGCGGCCGAGCGCGCGATCTCTCGGCTACGAGCGATCTGTGCGCTGCCGCTGCTCAGAATGCGGGGGAGTGGTCGCCGGGCCACGAAGTACTCCTGAATCGGTGGAAGGGACTGAAGGGCGTCAGAACTTGATCCCGCCCAGGAGGCCGGCGAGGCTCTGCCCACCCGCCGTGATGCTCGGGGCGATGGCGGTGCCCGCGAGGTAGAAGCCGAACAGCGCGCTGACGAGGGCGTGCGAGGCCTTCATCCCGTCCTTCTTGAAGAACAGGAAGCAGATGATGCCGAGCAGGACCACGCCTGAGATGGACAGGATCATTGGTTGTTCTCCTGGTTGAGGGGACAGTCACCATGAGTCCTTCCAGATTCACAGCAAGTATCTATGTGACTAAAGGTGCATTCAGGTGAAAAACGGGTGATTTCACTTGACCGGCGGACGCCGAACGCCGCGCCGGGTGGCGAAAAACCCGGCGTGCGCTAGAGACGGGCCCCGGGCGGGATGACGTGATCTTTGCCTCGGTCGGGCGCGGTCATGTCGCCGGGCGGGCAGTACCCTGTCGATTCACTCGTACGGCCGCGCTTGCCGTGCACAGGTCGACAACGCAGGAGAGAGGCGGTCCACCCGATGAGCGAGACTCCGGACCCCGAGGTCATCGAGCTGGCGTCCAAGGTCTTCGACCTCGCACGCACGGGTGACGCCGACGCCCTGGCCGCCTACCTCGACGCGGGCGTCCCCGCGAACCTCACCAACGACAAGGGCGACACCCTCGTCATGCTCGCCGCCTACCACGGTCACGCCGCCGCGGTCACCGCCCTCCTGGAGCGCGGCGCCGAGGCCGACCGCGCCAACGACCGCGGCCAGACCCCGCTCGCCGGAGCCGTCTTCAAGGGCGAGGACGCCGTCGTCCGCGCCCTCCTCGCCGCCGGCGCAAATCCGGAGGCAGGGACTCCGTCCGCGCTCGACACCGCCCGCATGTTCGGCAAGACCGAACTCCTGGAACTCTTCGGCGCCAGGTGAACGGCGGCTGAACCCCAGGTGGGAGCGGGGTCGTAAATGTGGTCGCGGTGGCGAAATGGGTGGGTCATCATGACGTCGGGCCCGGCAAAACGGGCCACCGACGAGAGGCTGAGGAAGATGGTCACTGGCAGGCGAATCACGACGACGGGCGGCCCCGAATGTTGCCGCACGGCCTAGGCGTACGGGCGATGTACTACCGCCCGACCGGGCTCTCCCCGGTATCCCCCGGTCGTGTCGACAGCTTGATGTGAGGCGTCTTCCATGTTCGATCCAGTCATAGCGCCGAGCGGCACCCTGCTCGGCCTGCTGCAGCGGGGCCGCGGCGACGGCACCCTGCACGCCCTCGCCGCGCCACGCGCCGAGGCCCTCGCGGCCCTCAACCACTGCGTTCTCGACGACCCCCGCCACGACTGGCAGGTCGAGAACCGCTCCCTCTACTACGCCCGTCTCTACCTGGACCTCCACGGAGGCCTGGAGCAGATCGAGGCGCACCTCTTCGACGCCGAGGACCACCTCGACACCGAGGAGTCCAGGACCGGGCTCGCGCTCGCCGTCCTCGGGCACCTCGCGTCCTACGGACGCCAGGACGCCCTGCTGCTGCTCCGGCGGTACGCGGCGACCGGCGCCAACTGGGCCTGGGCCCTCGACGAGCTCGCGCTCCGCGACGACGACGCCGGACTCCGCGCGCTCGCCCTGCCCGTACTGGCCCGCTTCCCGGCCGACGCGGAGGGCGACGCCGAGCTGGCGCGCACCGTCCGCGACGCCTTCGAGCCCCGCCCCTGGCGGCTGTGGGCCGAGGACCCGCGCGAGGCCGTCGGCGCCCGCGTCAGGGCCGCCAGGGAACAGGGCTCCTTCGACCGCTGGCAGCGCCAGATGCGCCCCGCCGGGCCCCGCCCCGGCTGGAGCGTCAAGGCCGTCCTCGACTGGGCGCAGGAGGGGTACGAGCGCGGAGCCGTGCTGTACGGCCCCGCCGCCCGCTGCCTGACCGCCGTCGCCGGGCCCGAGGACCGGCCCGAGCTCCTCGCCGCCGCCCGGCACGGCGCGCCGGGAGCCCGCGGTGCCGCCCTGCACCACCTCGCCGAGTCACGGGACCCCGCCGTCCTCGACCTCGTCGAGGCCGCGGCCGACGGCGACTCCCGCGAGGTCGCCGACGCCGCCGTCGCCGCCTACCGGCGGATGTGCGGCGACGACGCCGTCGCCCGCGCCCGCGCGTGGGTCCGGCGCACCGACGCCCTCGGCACCGCCGCCGCCGAGGTCCTCGCCTGCCGCGGCACCGCCCAGGACGCCCCCCTCGTCCTCGGCGCCCTGCGCGGCACCGTGCGCTCCGCGGGCCCCGACGCCCCCGAGCTCGCCTGCCTCGTCGACGGCGCCGGACGCCTCGGCATCGCCTGCGCGGCCCCCGTGCTGCGCCACGTCTACCGCGAGACGACCTCCTCCCAGCTGCGCGGCCGCGTGGCGTGCGCCCTCGCCACCACCGACCCCACCTTCGCGACCGGCTTCGCCGTCGAATGCCTCTGGGACTGCGAGGAGACCACCCGCGAGGTCGCGGCCCAGCACGCCGAGACCGGTGACGTGCGCGTCGCCGAACGATTGCGCCGCCTCGCCGCGGACCCCGCCGAAGAGGTCGAGGTCCAGACGGCGGTACGCAACCGGATAGGGCCGGACCTCCAGGTCTGACCCCGGCTCCGGGGCGGCGACAGGTCCGGCCAACCCCTCCCGGCCCGACCTCGCGCCCCGAGCCACCCGCCGCCCGGCCCCCGGGACGGCGCGGCCTGCGGCGGAAACCCCGCCGACCGTGGCCCCGCCCCGGGGGCCGGGGCGTCCTTCCCGGCTCCACCGGCGTGTTCTCCCGGCTCCAGGGGAAACGCTCATGGGACGTTCCCTCCCCCTTCAGATCCACGTCGGCAGGTACACGCCGGACGCGACGACAACACCCGTATGCGTGTCGTCATCGTCACCGAATCCTTCCCTCCCGACGTCAACGGTGTGGCGCACTGCGCCCTGCAGACCGCGCGCCACCTCGTCCGGCGGGGACACACCCCGCTCGTCATCGCCCCCGCCGTCGCCGACCCGGCCGCGGACGCCGACGCCCCCTGCGCCGTCGTCCGGGTGCCCTCCCTGCCCCTGCCCGGCTACCCGCAGGTACGGGTCGCCCTGCCCAGCCGCAGGGTCGCCGCCGCCATCGCCGCCCACCGCGCCGACCTCGTCCACCTCGCCGGGCCGTTCGTCCTCGGCGTCCGGGGGATGACCGCCGCCGCCCGGCTCGGCATACCCGCCGTCGCCGTCTACCAGACCGACCTCGCCGGCTACGCGCGCACGTACGTCGGGACCGGCGAGGGCGCCGCCTGGCGCCGCCTCCGCGCCGTGCACGGCGCCGCCGACCGCACCCTCGCCCCGTCCTCCGCCGCCGTACGCGACCTGGAGGCCCACGGCATCGGCCGCATCCGGCTCTGGGGACGCGGTGTGGACACCGTCCGCTTCCGCCCCGAGCTGCGCGACACCGCCCTCCGCCGTGAGCTCGCCCCCGACGGGGAACTCCTCGTCGGCTACGTGGGCCGCCTCGCCCCCGAGAAGCGGGTGGACCTGCTCGCCGGAGCCTGCGCGCTCCCCGGCGTCCGGGTCGTGGTCGTCGGGGACGGGCCGAGCGGGCCCGCCCTGCGCGCCGCCCTGCCGGGCGCCCGGTTCCTGGGCCGCCGCACCGGCGCCGGCCTCGCCCGGATCTTCGCCTCGCTCGACGTCTTCGCCCACACCGGCCCGCACGAGACCTTCTGCCAGACCGTCCAGGAAGCCATGGCGAGCGGTGTCCCCGTCGTCGCCCCGGCGGCCGGCGGCCCCCTGGACCTGGTCGACCACGGGCGCACCGGGCTCCTCGTACCCCCGGGCGATCCGGACGCGCTCCGCGAGGCCGTCGCCGCGCTCGCCGCCGACCCCGGGACGCGCGCCGAGTACGGCCGGGCCGGCCGGGCCGCCGTCGGGGGACGCACCTGGGAGGCGCTCGGCGACGAGCTGATCGGCCACTACCTGGAGGTGCTGCGCGAGCGCGCGGCGGTGGCGGCATGAACGGCGCACGCGCGGGCGTCCCCGGTACGGGGGACGGCGCCGGACTCCGGATCGTGCGGCTCGCGAACTTCGTGACCCCCACCTCGGGCGGCCTGCGCACCGCCCTCGACCGGCTCGGCCGCGGCTACCTGGCCGCCGGCCACGAACCCGTCCTCGTCGTCCCCGGCGAGGTCGCGAGCGACCACCACACCGGGCAGGGCCGGATCATCACTCTCCCCGGCCCCGTCCTGCCCGGCACCGGTGGCTACCGGGTCCTCGCCGACCGGCGCCGGGTCCGCCGGCTCCTCGACGAACTCGCCCCCGACCGGATCGAGGTCTCGGACCGCACCACCCTGCGGTGGACGGGGGAGTGGGCGCGACGCGCGCGCGTGCCGTCGGTCATGGTCTCCCACGAGACCGCCGACGGGGTGCTGCGCACCTGGGGCGTGCCGCCCGCGCTCGCGGCCCGCGCGGCGGACCGGCTCAACCGCCGCACGGCGTGGGCCTTCGCGCGGATCGTGTGCACGACGGAGTGGGCGGAGCGCGAGTTCGTACGGATCGGGGCGCGCAACGTCGTGCGGGCCCCGCTCGGCGTGGACCTGGAGCGCTGCCGGCCCGGCCGCCGCAGCGCCGCGCTGCGGGCCCGGTACGCCGACGGGGAGCGGGTGCTGCTCCTGCTGTGCTCGCGGCTCTCGGTCGAGAAGCGGCCGGGCAGGGCCCTGGACGCCCTGGAGGAGCTGCGGGCGGACGGGACCGCGGCGGCGCTCGTGGTCGCGGGAGACGGGCCCCTGAGGGGCGCCCTGGAGCGCCGGGCGCGCGAGCGGCGCCTCCCGGTGAGGTTCCTCGGACACGTGGCCGATCCGGAGGCCCTGGCGGACCTCCAGGCGGCGGCCGACGTGTGTCTGGCACCCGGGCCGGCGGAGACGTTCGGGCTCTCCGCCCTGGAGGCCCTCGCCTGCGGGACCCCCGTCGTGGTCAGCGCCTCCTCCGCCCTGCCCGAGGTCGTGGGCACGGCGGGGGCCTCCGCCGCCGACGCCCCGGCCGCCTTCGCCGCCGGGGTACGGGATCTCCTCGCGGCCCCGGAGAGCGCCCGCCGGCGGGCCGCACGCACGCGTGCGGAGGTCTTCTCCTGGGACCGCGCGGTCACTGCCTTCCTCCACGCCCACGACGCCCTGCCGACGGCCCGGCCGCTGGCCCCCGAGGAGGTGCGGCGATGACACCGGAGACGGCGGGGGTGGCCACGGCTGTTCCCGCAGAACCCGCGCCCGGGGTCCCGGCCCCCCGCGGTCCCGTCGA
>NZ_MWIG01000756.1:0-3191 GCF_002156145.1 Streptomyces sp. NRRL B-24572
CGCGAGAAGTCCGGCCGGGCCTGGCTGTACGAACCGGTGCGCAGCCGCGAGGAGTACACGGCGGGCCTGATGCGGGACGCCCTCGGCGACAGCCAGGACCGCCCGGCCGGACTTCTCGCGGCGGAGCCAGCCCTTGCGGTGCAGGATGTCCGCGACGGTCATCACCGTCGTATAGGCGACCCTGCGTCCCCGATTGATGTCGTCGACGACCTCGCGGACCGTGGCGGGCCGCTGCCAGGCCCACAACCGGTCCATGATCTCGGCCTCCAGCTCTCCCAGCCGGCGCACGCGCATCCCCTCACCCTCCCCTTGCGGGCGGCTCATCGTACGGGCCGCTCCCCCCGCCCAGGTATACCCCCCAGGGGTACAATGGCAGGATGTCGACCCTCATGAAGAACCGCCCCTGCGCGAAGGTCTGCGACTCCGGTCTGCCCGGATCGGTGGAGCTGGTGCTCCTCCGGCAGCTGCTCGGCCTGTGTCTCCGGCTGAGTCTCACGCTGTCCGCCGACTGCCCTTCGCGCAAGGGCGGTTGATGCTGCCAGGTCCTGCTTCACTGCTCCGTCACGTCCGGATCAGCCGGGCGATGGCCTTCGACGCCTCACCCACCTTCACCTTCGCCTGGTCTCCGCCCTGGGCGATGGCCTCCGTGACGCAGCAGCTCAGGTGCTCGTCCAGGAGGGCCACCGCGCAGGACTGGAGGGCCGCGTTGATGGCGGAGACCTGGGTGAGGACGTCGATGCAGTACACGTCCTCGTCCACCATCCGCTGCACCCCCCTGACCTGGCCCTCGATGCGCCTCAGGCGTCTGATGATGTCTTCCTTGTGCTGTCCGTAACCGGCCACGGCGGGCTCCTCGTCGTCAGGTCGGATCGGTCACTTGTCGGCGGCCTGGAAGCCCCGCAGGCGGAGGCTGTTGCCGACCACGAAGACCGAGGAGAAGGCCATGGCCGCACCCGCGATCATCGGGTTGAGCAGTCCGGCCGCGGCGAGCGGCAGGGCGGCCACGTTGTAGGCGAAGGCCCAGAAGAGGTTCGAGCGGATGGTGCCGAGCGTCTTGCGGGAGAGCCGGATCGCGTCGGCCGCGGCCCGCAGGTCTCCCCGTACGAGGGTCAGGTCGCCGGCCTCGATGGCCGCGTCCGTACCGGTGCCCATCGCCAGGCCGAGGTCGGCCTGGGCGAGCGCGGCGGCGTCGTTGACGCCGTCGCCGACCATGGCGACCGAGCGGCCCTCGCCCTGAAGGCGCTTGACGACGTCGACCTTGTCCTGCGGCATGACCTCGGCGATGACCTCGTCGATGCCGACCTCGGCGGCGACGGCCTCGGCGACCGCCTTGTTGTCACCGGTGAGCAGGATCGGGGTCAGGCCGAGCGCGCGGAGCCGCTTGATGGCCTCGGCGCTGGTCTCCTTGACGGCGTCGGCGACCTCCAGGACCGCGCGGGCCTCCCCGTCCCAGGCGACCGCGATGGCGGTCTTGCCGGCCTGCTCGGCCTCTTCCTTCGCGGACTTGAGTCCGGCGGGCAGGGCCATGGCCCACTCGTCGAGCAGCTTCTCGCGGCCGACGAGGACGGCGTGGCCCTCGACGACGCCCTGGACGCCGAGACCGGGGATGTTGGCGAAGTCCTCGGGGGTGGGCAGGGTGCCGACCTTGGCGGCGGCGCCGGTGGCGACGGCCTGGGCGATGGGGTGCTCGGAGGAGTGCTCCAGGGCGCCGGCGAGGCGCAGGACGTCGGTCTCGTCGACGCCTTCGGCGGTGTGGACCTTGATGAGGGTCATGCGGCCGGTGGTGACGGTGCCGGTCTTGTCGAGGACGATCGTGTCGACCTTGCGGGTGGTCTCCAGGACCTCGGGGCCCTTGATCAGGATGCCGAGCTGGGCGCCGCGCCCCGTACCGACCATGAGGGCGGTCGGGGTGGCCAGGCCGAGGGCGCAGGGGCAGGCGATGATCAGTACGGCGACGGCGGCGGTGAAGGCGGCGGTGAGGCCCTGCCCCGTACCGAGCCAGAAGCCGAGGGTGCCGAGCGCGAGGGCGATGACGATCGGCACGAAGACGGCCGAGATCTTGTCGGCGAGGCGCTGGGCGGCGGCCTTGCCGTTCTGCGCGTCCTCGACGAGCTTCGCCATGCGGGCGAGCTGGGTGTCGGAGCCGACGCGGGTGGCCTCGACGACGAGGCGGCCGCCGGCGTTCAGGGTGGCGCCGGTGACGGAGTCGCCGACGGAGACCTCGACCGGCACGGACTCACCGGTCAGCATCGACGCGTCCACCGCGGAGGAGCCCTCGACGACGGTGCCGTCGGTGGCGATCTTCTCGCCGGGACGGACCAGGAAGCGGTCGCCGACCTGGAGTTCGGAGGTCGGTACGGTGATCTCGCGGCCTCCCTTGAGGACGGTCACCTCCTTGGCCCCGAGCTGCATGAGCGCCTTGAGCGCGGCGCCCGCCTTGCGCTTCGAGCGGGCCTCGAAGTAGCGGCCGGCCAGGATGAAGGCGGTGACGCCGGCGGCGGCCTCCAGGTAGATGTTCCCGGCGCCGTCGGTGCGGGCGATCGTGAACTCGAAGGGGTGCGTCATTCCCGGCGTACCGGCGGTCCCGAAGAACAGCGCCCACAGCGACCAGAGGAACGCGGCGATCGTGCCGACCGAGATCAGGGTGTCCATGGTGGCCGCGCCGTGCCTGGCGTTGGTCCAGGCGGCCTTGTGGAAGGGCCAGGCGGCGTAGACGACGACCGGCGCGGCGAGCGTGAGGCTCAGCCACTGCCAGTACTCGATCTGCAGCGCCGGGACCATCGCCATCGCGATGGTCGGCACGGCGAGCGCGACGGCCGTGATCAGGCGCTGCTTGAGCGGCCGCAGCTCGGCGTCGGCGATCTCCTCGTCGGAGGGGCCGTCCTCGCCGCCGCCGCTCGCGGGCCGTTCGGGCTGGGGCTCCTGGGCGGTGTAACCGGTGGCCTCGACGGTGGCGATCAGGTCGGCGACGGCGATGTCGGCGTCGAAGGTGACCTTCGCCTTCTCGGTGGCGTAGTTGACGGTGGCCTCGACCCCGTCCATGCGGTTGAGCTTCTTCTCGATGCGGGCCGCGCACGAGGCGCAGGTCATGCCGCCGATGGCGAGCTCGACCTGGGCGGTGCCCGGAGTGGTCGTGGTCATTTCCTGCTCCTCGGTGTAGCGGGTTCGGGGGCCGGGGCCCGGGCATGGAG
>NZ_MWIG01000757.1:0-2323 GCF_002156145.1 Streptomyces sp. NRRL B-24572
GGCGGGCGTGGAAGGTGCCGGTGTCCGGGTCGAGGGTGACCCGGGCCTCCTGGAAGTCCAGCCAGCGGCCGGTGAGCGGGAACCACGTCTTGTAGACGCTCTCCTTCGCGCTGAACAGCAGCCGGTCCCAGCACACCTGCGGGCGCGCGGCCGCCAGGCGGGCCAGGCCGCGGCGTTCCTCCGGGAGCGTGACCAGGTCGCGGACGGCGGGGTCCGGGAGCGGCAGATGGGGTTCGGCGTCGATGCCGAGGGAGAGCACACGGCCCGTGCGGGCGACGGCCGCCGCACGGTATCCGTCGCAGTGCGTCATGCTGCCGGTGGTCCCGGACGGCCAGCGGGGCGCGCCGCGCTCGCCCCGCAGGATGGGGGCGGGCGGCACGCCCAGGGCGGCGAGTGCGGCACGGGCGCAGAAGCGGGCGGTCGTGAACTCCGTGCGGCGCTTCTCCACGCTCGTCGCCACGAGCGCCCGCTCCTCCTCGTACAGGACGGCGTCGGGCGGATCGCCGAAGACCTCCCTGGCCTCGACGCCCGGCGGGAGCAGTTCCTCGATCACGGGGCCTCCGGCGCTGGTCGTCGGACCCTAGCGGGTCACGGCGGCGATGAGCCGTCGGACGACGGCGTGGCGGCCCGCGTCGTGGACGGTGAGGAAGTCCTGGAGCCGCTCGGCGTGCCGGTCGCTGCTGCACTGGAGGGGTTGGACGACGGAGAAGCGGCCGTCCTCCTCGACGAAGGCGAGCTCGCGCAGCATCGGGGTGGAGGGGTCGGTGACGAACTCCTCCATCTGCTTCAGGGCGTCCTCGACGCTCATGTCGGTCGGGACGACGAGATCGCCGACGGCGGCCTTCGCGTGGTAGAAGCGGAGCATCTCGGTGGCGAAGGAGGAACGCAGCTCCTCCTGGGTCTCCGGGTCCCGGATCGCCTCCGCGAGACGCTCGCACGCCGCCTCGTCCGCGAGGGAGCCGAGGGTGAGGCGGTGGCGGACGTCCATGGTGCGGCGGCGCGAGGTGTCGCTGAGGTACATCACGACGGTGCGGTCGTTGACCGTGCGGAAGCGCTCGCCGGCGTCGGCGAGCCGCAGCCACAGGTCCCAGTCCTCCATGCCGGTGTGCTCGGTGGTCCAGCCTCCGACGCTCTCCGCGAGGCCGCGCAGGTGGCCGACGCGGGAGGGCTCGTAGAAGGCCCAGAGGAGCTGGAGTTCGGGGTGCCAGACGCCGTTGAGGGGGTGCGAGCGGTACACCTCCTCGCCCCGCTCGTTCCGGCCGATGCTGGCGGTCACGACCATGCGGGCGCCCGCGTCGAACTCGCGCCGGAGGACGGCCAGGTGCTCGGGCAGCCACTGGTCGTCGCTGTCGAGGTAGGCGATGGCCGGCGCGGTCGCGGCGGCCAGGCCGATGTTGCGGGGGCCGCCGGGGTGGCCGTGCCGTTCGGTGCGGATGAGCTGGACGCGTGGGTCGTCGTACGAGCGCACCACGTCGTCCGTGTCGTCGGTGCTGCCGTCGGAGACGACGAGCAGGCGCCAGTCGGTGAACGTCTGGGCGAGCACGCTGTCGATGGTGGGTCGGATGGCCTCGGACCTGTTCCAGGCCGGGCAGATCACGTCAATCGCCGCCGTGGTCAAGGGAATTCCTCACAGACTCCTGGGACGGTCGTCGCACCGTCCCGGGCAGCCTCACGGGCCGGCCTACACGTGGGCTATACGAGGGGCGGCGGGGTGCCGTAGGAATCCTGTAGAGCGGCGGCCGAAGCTCGTCCCGACCGCAGTTCCGCGCGCATATGTGAGGTGGGATCGTGCCCAATCCGTTCGAGAACGACGAGGCGTCGTACTTCGTGCTCGTCAACGACGAGGGCCAGCACTCGCTGTGGCCGGCGTTCGCCGAGATCCCGGAGGGCTGGAAGTCCGTGCACGGCGAGGACACGCGGGCCGCCTGCCTCGCGTACGTCGAGGAGAACTGGACGGACATGCGTCCGCTCAGCCTGGTGCGTGCCATGGCGGGCGACGCGGCCTGAGCCGTACGACCGGAAAGGGGGCCGCGGTGGTGTCGACCACCGCGGCCCCCTTCGTGTGCGCCCGGCCGGACGGCCGGGACGGTCAGGCGGCGCCGTCGAGCCGTGCCGCTCTCTCGTCGAAGAGGTGCTTGGCGAGCTGGGCGAGGGTCGGGTAGTCCCAGACGGCGGTGGGGTCGACGGCGACGCCGAGGCGGTCCTCCACGTCGGCGGCGAAGGCCACGACGGCTATCGAGTCGAGTCCGTACTCGCCGAGCTGCCGGTGCGGGTCGACCGGCTCGGCGAGCTCGGGCAGGTACTCGCCGACGCGCTCGACGAG
>NZ_MWIG01000758.1:0-1102 GCF_002156145.1 Streptomyces sp. NRRL B-24572
CGGGGCGGTCCTCGTGCTCGTACGGGAGGACGGCGCCGCCCCGGTCGACGCGGCCGCGCTCACCGTGGCGCAGGCGCTGTGGGACCTGGTCACCGGGCACTTCGACCGGTTCGCGACGGAGGCCGTGCCGGGGGCGCTCGCCCGTTCGCGGGCGGCGGCCGACACACGCGCACGCGTGATCGCCGAACTCACCGCCGCGCACGCGGCGGCGCTCTCCGGCGTCCTCGGGGTGCTGCGCAGCCGGGCCCTCGACGACACGACGGCCCGGACCACCGCCACCGACCTCGCCGCGTCCGCGCTCATCGAGATGCGGGCCGAGCAGCGGCGGGACCGGGCGCTCGCGGAGGAGCCGGTGGCGGACGCCTTCGAGCGGCTTGCCGGTGAGCTGCGGCCGATGCTCCGGCACAGCAGGGTGCGGCTCGACCTGGGCGCGCCCGACTCCACCCGGTCCCTCGCGGCCGATGTCGCCCACAGTGCGCGGGCCATCGTCCGGTCGCTGCTCCTCATCGTCCTGGAGCAGGACTCCGTGCACCGGGTCCACGTCGGCTGGCAGCTGACCGAGCACGAGCTGCGGGCCTCCGTGCGCGACGACGGCGCGGGCGCGCTCGCCCCCTGCGACCTGGGTGCCGGCACGATCCGGGACCGGCTCGACGTGCTCGGCGGACGGCTCGACATGGACGCGGTCCCCGGCTGGGGCACGACCATCACGGCCGTCATCCCGCTGGCGACCCCCGAGGCCCCGATCGAGGCCGCCCACCCGCTGACCGGGCTCGGGGAGCGGGAGGTGGAGGTGCTGCGGCACCTGGCGCTCGGGCACCGGAACCGGCGGATCGCGGAGGAGCTGCACATCAGCGAGTCGACGGTGAAGTTCCACGTCGCGAACATCCTGAACAAGCTGGGGGTCGACTCGCGGGGCGAGGCGGCGGCCCTCTTCCACGCAGCGGCATAACCCGCCCCCCGTTGTGGGCAGGCGTTCCGCAAGGGGCGGAACGGGTGGGCACAACGGACGGCGCCCTTGCCGGCGCCAGAGGCTTCCGCGCCTGGACCCGCACCCCGTGCACGGCGCTCGGTCGGTGCGGGTACAGGCGCGGAAGCCTGGGCC
>NZ_MWIG01000759.1:0-4411 GCF_002156145.1 Streptomyces sp. NRRL B-24572
GCACCCCCCGCGCCACCTTCCCCCGCTCCGCGTCCTCCGCCGCCCGCGCGAACTCCTCCACCGGGTACGTCGCCGTCACCAGCTCGTCGAGGAGCAGGGCTCCCGAGCGGTACAGCTCCGCGTACAGGGCGATGTCCTTCTGCGGTCGCGAGGAGCCGTACCGGCAGCCCAGGATCGACTTGTCCAGGAACATCGCGGCCGGCAGGAAGCTCGCCTCCGCCTTCGGCGCGGTCATGCCGAGCAGGATCGCCTGGCCGTGCCGGTCGAGGAGGTCGATCGCGGTGCGGACGAGGCCCGTGTGGCCGACGCATTCAAAGACGTGGTCGGCGCCGGTGGGCAGGATCTCCCGTACCCCGTCCGTGGAGGTCAGGAAGTGGCTCGCCCCGAACTGCCGGGCCACCGCCTCCTTCTCCGGGTTGGTGTCGACGGCGACGATCGTCAGCGCGCCCGCGATCCGGGCGCCCTGGAGGACGTTGAGGCCGATGCCGCCGGTGCCGATGACGACGACGGTCTCGCCGCGCCCGACCTTCGCACGGTTGAGTACGGCTCCGACGCCGGTGAGGACGCCGCAGCCCATGAGGGCGGCGGAGGTCAGCGGGATGTCCTGCGGGATCTTCACGGCCTGGACGGCCTTGACGACGGTCCGCTCGGCGAAGGACGAGTTCGACGCGAACTGGAACAACGGCTGCCCGGTCGACGCCCGTGAGAACGGCTGCCCCGGCATCCCGATGGCCTTGCGGCACATCGTCGGCCGGCCCCGGTCGCAGTCGGCGCAGGCGCCGCAGTTCGCGAGCGTGGACAGGGCGACGTGGTCGCCGGGGACGACGTGCGTGACACCGGGGCCCACGGCCTCGACGACACCCGCGCCCTCGTGGCCGAGGACGACGGGCGGCGGGAACGGGATGGTCCCGTCGATGACGGACAGATCGCTGTGGCAGAGCCCGGCGGCGGCGATCCCGACGAGCACCTCCCCGGGTCCCGGGTCCCGCACCTCCAGGTCGTCGACGACCCGGACCTGCTTCCCGTCGAAGACGACGCCCCTCATGATCCGTTCTCCTCACGGGAGTTCGGCCGGTCTCCGGCGGCCGCCGCGCGGGCCATCTCCTCCAGCATCGCCAGCATCGGCATCGGGTCCTTCCCGACCGTCCCGGGCAGGAAGTCCGCGATGCGTTCGGGGGTCCAGCCGCCGCCCTCCGCGTACCCGGCGCGCAGCTCCCTCGGTTGCGCCCAGACCGCGATCTTGGGTCCGGCGATGGTGTACACCTGCCCGGTGATCCGTTCCTCCCTGGCCCGGTCGGAGAGCAGATAGACGACGAGCGCGGCCACGTCCTCCGGCTCCCCGATCTCCTTGAGCTCCATGGGGACGTTCGCGGACATCCGGGTGCGGGCGACCGGCGCGACGGCGTTCGCGGTGACTCCGTACTTGTGGAGGCCGAGGGCCGCGCTCCGTACGAGCGAGATGATCCCGCCCTTCGCCGCCGAGTAGTTGGCCTGGGCGACGGAGCCCTGGTGGTTGCCGCTGGTGAAGCCGATGAGCGTCCCGGTGCCCTGCTTGCGCATGACGGCCGACGCGGCCCGGAAGACGGTGAAGGTGCCCTTCAGGTGGGTGGCGACGACGGGGTCCCACTCCTCCTCGGACATGTTGAAGAGCATCCGCTCGCGCAGGATGCCGGCGACGCAGACGACCCCGTCGATCCGCCCGTACTCGGCGAGGGCGACGTCGACGATCCGCTGTCCGCCCGCCATGGTGGAGATGTCGTCGGCGACCGCCACCGCCGATCCGCCCGCCGCCTCGATCTCCTTCACCACCGAGACCGCGACCTCGGAGGTCGGCTCACCGCCCTCGATCGACACCCCGTAGTCGTTGACGACGACCTTCGCGCCCTCCGCCGCGCACGCGAGGGCGACGGCGCGGCCGATGCCGCGCCCCGCTCCCGTCACGGCGACGACCTTGCCAGCCAAGAAGTTCCCCACGCCCGGCCCCTTCCCGCACTTTCTGACGGTCCGTTAGATTCGTTCGTCGTCAGGATTCTACGGTCCGTCAGATACCGGAAAACAAGACCCCGGAGGCCCCGATGTCTCTTCCCGCCGCCTTCCACGAGATCGCCAAGCGCGTCAACAACTGGGGCCGCTGGGGCCAGGACGACGAGATCGGCACGCTCAACCTCGTCACCGACGAGGTCGTACGGGAGGCCGCCGCCACCGTCCGCACCGGCCGCCGCGTTCCGCTCGCCGTCGACCTCAAGCAGGACGGCGTGCAGACGGGCATGATCCCCGGCCGGGTCAACCCGCTCCACGTCATGGTCCAGGTCAACCAGGAGATCTTCGGTCCCGGCACGGTCGCCACCAGCGACGACGCCGCGACCCTGGGCCTCCAGGCCGGCACCCACTGGGACGCCCTGACGCACGTCTCCCACTCGGGCCGCATCTACAACGGCCGCCCCGCCGCCACCGTCACCCCGCACGGCCGCTCCGAGTTCAGCGGCATCCACACGGCCCGTCACGTCGTGAGCCGCGGGGTCCTCCTGGACGTGGCGGCGGCGAAGGGGGTGGACCGCCTGCCCGGCGACCACGCCGTCACCCCCGAAGACCTCGACGAGGCGGCGGAATTCGGCGGGGTGGCCGTACGGTCCGGGGACATCGTCCTCGTACGGACCGGGCAGATGCAGGTGTACCTGGCCGGGGACAAGCACGGGTACGCGTTCCCGTCACCGGGCCTCTCGGTCCGCACGCCGGAGTGGTTCCACGCGCACGACGTCGCGGCCGTCGCCAACGACACGCTCACCTTCGAGATCTTCCCGCCCGAGATCGAGGACCTCTGGCTGCCCGTGCACGCCCTCGACCTGGTCGAGATGGGCATGCTCCAGGGGCAGAACTGGAATCTGGAGGCTCTGTCCACAGCCTGTGCAGAAGAAGGGCGCTACGCCTTCCTGCTCTCCGCGATGCCCGAACCGTTCGTCGGCGGCACGGGCACACCGGTCGCTCCGGTGGCCGTTCTCTAGGTTCACGGGTGGCGGAAGGTTCATGGGTGGCGGCGCGCTCGCACGCGCCCCGAGCACGGCACGGACTCGCCGCCACCCGACCACGACCCGCACACGCCGAGGACACGCGGCCCTCGGCTCCCCTCGCTCGCCACGAATCGCTCACCCCAGGGTGGGCAAAACGGAACGAATCGTCAACAGTGCACCCGGCCGGGCGACAACGTCGGCACCGTCGCCGACACGGGTGCGACCCGGTCCACCTCGCACCAGATGCTCTTGCCGACGCCCTCCGGCTGCCAGCCCCACCGGTCCGCGAGCCCGTCCACCAGCTCCAGGCCGCGCCCGTTGGTGTCGTCGCCCTCCGCGTGCCGGGGCTGCGGCGGGCGGTCGCTCGTGTCGGCCACCTCGACCCGCACCCCGCCACCCCCCGCGGCGAACAGCATCCGCAGCACGGCCGGGCAGCCCGTGTGCACCACGGCGTTGGTCACGAGCTCGGAGATGAGCAGCACCAGCGTCTCGGCGAGCGGCTCGTCATCCCCTATGCCCGAACCGGCGAGCCGCGACCGGGCCCACCTCCGGGCTCGTCCCACCTCTGCCGGGTCCGGCCCGACCTCCAACTGAACCTGAAGCACCTGCACCGCTCACACCATCCGAACCGGCGGACACACCTTTACGGAACGTGATTCCCTTGTGGGACAGCATGGTTGACGTACAGTCACCGCAACAAGCGCTTCGGGCATATTCCAGCGCGAAGGAGTACGCATGGTCCATACTGTGCGACGCACGCTGCGGGTAGTCGAACGCCGGGCGCGAGCGGCGGGCATTCCCGGCCGCGGAGCCGCCACAGGGGCGACACCGGGACGATCCGGGCCAACGAGCACTCGCATCTCACGGAGCGTACCGGAGGCGGAGACCGACTCCGGGCCGTGACGGCCCCGTCGAAGGACACAACCCGATATCAACGTTCCGCGTCGCCTCGAACACGAAGCGCTACAGCCCCGCGGCCACGGTCTCCTCGGCCCGAGCGGCGGTCATCCCCAGCTCGGCCCGCACCCAGGCCCGCTTCAGATGCAGGTGGACATCGGCCTCCCAGGTGAACCCCATGCCGCCGTGCACCTGGAGACAGTCCCGCGCGTTGCCGACGGCCGCGTCATCGGCGAGCAGCTTGGCCCCGGCGACCTCGACGGGATCACCGGTGACGGCGGCGGCCCACACGGCGGCCCGAGCGAGCTCGACCCGCACGAGCATCCCGGCACAGAGGTGCTTCACGGCCTGGAACCCCCCGATGACCTGCCCGAACTGCGTCCGCGCACGAGCGTAGGAGACGGCCATGTCGGTAGTGGCCGCAGCACTCCCGACCTGTTCGGCAGCAGTGAGGAGCACCGCGTCCGTTGTGGGCATGCGTTCCGCCGGGGCGAAGGGGGTCCCCC
>NZ_MWIG01000076.1:0-13272 GCF_002156145.1 Streptomyces sp. NRRL B-24572
CAGGCGGCGATGGACGGCTACCAGGTGGCGACCCTGGAGGACGTGGTGGAGACGGCCGACATCTTCATCACCACGACCGGCAACAAGGACATCATCATGGCGTCCGACATCGCGCGGATGAAGCACCAGGCGATCGTGGGGAACATCGGTCACTTCGACAACGAGATCGACATGGCGGGTCTGGCGCGGATCCCGGGGATCGTGAAGGACGAGGTGAAGCCGCAGGTCCACACCTGGACGTTCCCCGACGGCAAGGTCGTCATCGTGTTGTCGGAGGGCCGGCTGCTGAACCTGGGCAACGCGACGGGGCATCCGTCGTTCGTGATGTCGAACTCGTTCGCGGATCAGACGCTGGCGCAGATCGAGTTGTTCACGAAGACGGCCGAGTATCCGGTGGGGGTGTACACGTTGCCCAAGCACCTGGACGAGAAGGTGGCGCGGCTGCACCTGGACGCGCTGGGTGTGAAGCTGACGACGCTCCGTCCGGAGCAGGCGTCGTACATCGGGGTTCCGGTGGAGGGACCGTACAAGCCGGACCACTACCGCTACTGATCCGGACCGATCCGACGAAGAGTGAACGTGGCGGCTCGACCGCGAAGGCGGGGACGGAAGAGGTGATCGGATGAGATCGGCCGTGATGGACACTCCGGGCCACTCCACTGTTCCTGGAGCCGCCACGGAGTACAACGCCCACCTCAAGGCCGCGCTCGCGCGGGGTGCGAAGGACCTGGCGGTCATGTTCGACTGGCCGACCCGCAGCGGGTACGACAGTGATTCCCCCGTCGCGCGGGGAAGGGTCGGCGTGGGCGGGGTGGCGATCGATTCGATCGACGACATGAGGGTCCTCCTGGCGGGGATCCCTCTGGGCGCGGTCGCCCCGACCTTGACGATCGACCCGCCGGGCGTTCCCCTGCTGCTCCTGTACCGGCTGGTGCAGGAGGAGCAGGAGCAGGGCCGGGTGGCGGGGCGCTTCTCGGTCGTCCTTCGCCGACCGGGCCCGACCAGCCGCTACGAGGAGCGCCTCGTCGGATGTGTGCGCGTACTCGGAGCGTCGGTCGGCCTGCGTGTCGAAGTCACCGGTACGAATGTCTCCGTCGGCTCAGGAAGCACCGAGCCGTACCCCTCCGCGCCGCCCACCGTGTCGTCCACCGTGTCGTCCGCGTCGCTGGCCGTCCGGCAGGCCGAGCGCCTGGCCAAACTGCGCGCCTGGCGGTGCCAGAACCGGGTGGACACGGCGTTGACCGTGCTCCGGTGGGCCGTCAAGACCGATGGCGACGTCGTCTCTTCCCTGACGGACGCGCTCTCCGCCGGGGCGACGGTCGGCGAGGTGTCCGCGATCCTGCGGGAGCTCTGGGATGCCGATGGAGCCGACGGTGCCGACGGTGCCGATGGGGCCGACTGCCCCACGTGACCGGGCTCGGGGAGACCTAAACGGCCCCCTCCTGAACGGGCTCCCGGGACTCCGGGCGATCTGGATCGTCGGCCGGGGCGGCGGCACGCAGCGCCGCCTCGACCCGGCGGTTGCTGGTCATGGTCGCGGTGACGGCGGTCATGGTGAGGAGGAGGCCGGCGGCGGTGCAGAGCGGGGTGCGCACGTCGTAGGCGGTGGCCAGCCAGCCGCCGAGGAAGGCGCCGAACGGGGCGGCGCACATGGAGAGCATGCGGGAGGTGGAGGTGACCCGGCCCATCAGGTGGGCGGGGACGATCGCCTGCCGGAGGGAGGGGGCGAGCACCATCGTGGCGCCCACGCCCGCTCCGCAGACGGCGAGCGCGAGGCCCGCGACGTACGGGTTCGGGGCGACGGCAAGGCCCAGGACGGCGAGTCCCTCGACTGCGGCGGTGCAGGTCAACGCGGCGCCGGTGCCGAGTCGTCGGCCGAGGAAGGAGGCGATGCCCGCGCCGAGCAGACCGCCGGCGGCCTCCGCCGTGAGGAGCAGGCCGAAGCCGAAGGTGCCGATGCCGAGGCGGTCGTGCGAGAAGAGGGCGAGTACCGTGTCCACGGCGATGAAGGCGATGTTCCCGATCGCCGGACGCAGCGCGAGCCCGAGCAGCAACTGATCCCGGAAGACGTACGAGGCGCCGGCCCGCGCCTGCCGCAGCAGCGACTCGCGGACCTCCGGTACGGGCCGGGGCATGGCGGGCAGCGACCGCACGAGCAGCGCGGAGAGCGCGAACGAGACCGCGTCGGCGAGCAGCGGAACCGCCCGTCCGAGCGCGAGCAGGGCACTGCCCGCGGGCGGCCCGGCGAAGCCGGACGCGGCAGTCTGGGTGCCGCGCAGGCGGGAGTTGGCGCGCTCCAGGAGCGCGGGGTCGCGGCCGAGCAGATCCGGCAGATAGGCCGTGGCGGCCGTGTCGAAGAAGAGTCCGCCGAGGCCGAGGAGGAAGGCGACGGCCGCGAGCAGGGGAATGCTCAGCACGTCGAGCGCGGCCGCTGCCGCCGGTATCGCGAGCAGCACCGCACGCGCCGCGTCCGTGACCCACATCGTGCGCCGGCGGTCCCAGCGGTCCACCAGCGCACCGCCGAGCACCCCGAAGAGCAGCCACGGCAGCGTT
Organism: Streptomyces sp. NRRL B-24572; assembly: GCF_002156145.1. Taxonomy (NCBI): domain Bacteria; kingdom Bacillati; phylum Actinomycetota; class Actinomycetes; order Kitasatosporales; family Streptomycetaceae; genus Streptomyces; species Streptomyces sp. NRRL B-24572. Next base: position 2,554 of record NZ_MWIG01000076.1, read on the forward strand.
CCGGCGGCCGTGACGACGGCGAGCGCCAGCGGATCCCGCGTCAACGTCAGCGCGAGCAGCGGCAGCGCGGCGTGCATCACCCCGTCACCGAGCGAGGACACCGTCTGCGCGGTCCACAGCCGTCCGAACCCGGCCGGCAACTTCCGAACGTCCGAGGTCACTTGGCGTCCCCCTCGGCCTGCTTGATCGCTGCCGGGTGGAACAGCGCGAAGACGAGCGACGCGTCCGGAAGCGACGGATCGGACAGCTCCCGGTACTCGTCCGCCAGCGCGTGAAGCCGGGCTCCCAGCTCCGCGAACTGCTCCTCGGTGAGCCGCAGGTGCGCCATCCGCACGTGCCGCTCGGCATCCGCCGGCGCCGCCTCCAGGTCCGCCACCGCATGCCGCATCAGCACGTCCGGGCCTCCCTCGCCCGGATCCGGCAGCACGATCGACCGCGCGGCCATGGCGTAGTACCGCTCGGTGACCCCCCGGACCTTCCGCGTCCGCACCACCTTCACCAGGCCGGCCCGCTCCAGCGTCCGTACGTGGTAGCTGGAGCTCCCCTTCGCGAGGCCCACGCGCTCGGCGATCTGCGTGATCGTCGCGGGCTCGAAGCGGAGCACGGCCATGATCCGGTGGCGCGTGAGATTGGAGACGGCGCGCAACTGCTCGTCGGTGGTGACGTGGAACGTCTCGGGGAGATCATCGGTAGGCATGCCCCTAATAGTCAACACTTCTTGACCATTAGGCAAGGGGTTTTCGCTCGAATCTCCACCGGCGGCCAGAAGTTGGAGCGGCGGATCGACTCGAAGAGCCCGCTCGCGCCGCCTACGAGGCCGGCGACTGGGTGCGCGGATCCGGGAGCTTCTCGCCGTGTACGGCGGGCGAACCGTCCGCGACGGGAGAACCGCCGGCGGCCGAACCGTCAGTGGCGGCCGAACCGCCGACGGCAGTCGAACCGCCAGTGCCCGGCGCGTCGTCCGCGGAGCCGGCGCCGAGGTTCCGCGCGGCCCGGTCGAAGTAGCGCAGCAGCTCCACCGGGAACGGCATCACGAGGGTCGAGTTCTTCTCCGCGGCCACCTCGACGACCGTCTGCAGCAGACGCAACTGCATGGCCTCCGGCGTGTCGGCCATGATCCGCGACGCGTTGGCCAGCTGCTGCGCCGCCTGGAACTCGCCGTCCGCCGTGATCACCCGCGCCCGCCGTTCCCGCTCGGCCTCCGCCTGCCGGGACATCGACCGCTTGAGCGACTCCGGCAGCTGGACGTCCTTGATCTCGACCCGGTCGATGTGGACGCCCCAGCCGGCCGCCGGGCTGTCGATCATCAACGCCAGTCCCTCGTGCAGCCGTTCGCGGTCGGACAGCAGGTCGTCCAGGTCGCTCTTGCCGATGATCGACCGCAGCGAGGACTGCGCGACCTGCCCGACGGCGAAGACGTAGTCCTGGACCTCGATCGCCGCCCGCACCGGGTCGACGACCCGGAAGTAGACCACGGCGTCGACCTTCACCGAGACGTTGTCCCGCGTGATGCCCTCCTGCGTCGGGATCGGCAACGTGACCACCTGCACGTTCACCTTGCGCATCCGGTCCACGAACGGAACGAGGAAGGTGATCCCCGGCTGCCGGTGACCGGGCAGCGCCTTGCCGAGCCGGAAGACCACCCCCCGTTCCACCTGGTTGACGATCCGCATCCCACTGCGCAGTACGACGAGCACACAGACCACGAGGGCCACGAATCCTGTTACGGCGCCTTCCACGGCGGCCACCCTTCCCCGAACGGTGAGTAGAACACCGAAGATGACACCGTCCGGGGCCCGCCGGATCCCTGCGGAACGTCAAAGGGCCGTCAAGACCCGGTCGTCAGTACCCGGTCGTCAAGACCCGGTCGTCAGGACTCGGCAGGGGTGATGTTCTGGTTGTGGTGGAAGACGTTGTCCGGGTCGTACGTCCGCTTCACCTCCGCCAGCCGGTCGTAGTGCCCGCGGTACGTGGCCCGGACCCGGTCGTGGCCCTCGTCCGCGCCCATGAAGTTGACGTATCCGGCGCCCATCGAGTGCGGGTGCAGGGCCTCCCAGTAGTCCACCGCCCAGGTGCGGATCGCCCCCGCTTCGGACGGTTCGGGGCTGATGCCGCCGATCACGCCGGACCAGACCGCGTCCCGGTAGGCCCAGGCCGTGTCCATGGGGCCCATGCGGTGGGCCGCGGCGTCGACGGGGTAGAGGTGCATCGTCGACAGCTCGGTCGGGATGTTCTCCAGGAAGGTGCGGTGGACGTCGATCGCGTCCTCCGTGATCCGGTCGAAGAAGTCGCCGCGCCAGTACCACTGGAGGCCCTTCGGGATCAGCTCGTCGAACATCGCCTGGAGGGCCGGGTACGGCATCGGCGTCGCGAAGTGGAAGACGGGCGGGGCCGGATCGGCGACGGGCGCGAACGTCTTCGCGAGGCTGTCCTCGTCCGTCGAGCCCGTGCTGCACCACACCACGCCGCACACCTTCTTGTGGTGGATCTCCTCCGGGAACGGCGGTCCGGGCGGGACGGTCAGCGTGGCGAAGAAGCCGTTCAGGTCGTCCGGCGCCGCCGGCAGGAACTCCCGGTACCAGCGCAGTACGGCCCCGATGTGCTCCGGATCCCACAGGGTGACGCCGACCCCGACGTCGTCCACGGGGTGCAGGGCGTACGTGAAGGAGGTCGCCACGCCGAAGTTGCCGCCGCCGCCGCGCAAGGCCCAGAAGAGGTCGGGGTGTTCGTCCGCGGACGCGGTGACGACCGAGCCGTCCGCGAGGACCAGGTCCGCCGCGAGGAGGTTGTCGATGGTCAGCCCGTACGCCCGGGTGAGGTGACCGTGCCCGCCGCCCAGCGTCAGCCCGCCGACCCCGGTCGTCGACATGATCCCGGCGGGCGTCGCGAGCCCGAAGCCGTGTGCCTCGTGGTCCAGGTCCCCGAGCTGGCTGCCGCCGCCCACGAGGGCGGTCCGCGTCGCGGGATCCACCCGCACCCAGCGGATGCCGGACAGGTCGACCATCAGCGAGCCGTCGACCAGGCACAGGCCGCCGCCGCTGTGACCGCCGCCGCGGACCGTCAGGTCCATGCCGTTCTCTCGGGCGTACCGCACCGCCGCCCGGACGTCCGTGGTGTCCGCGCACCGTGCGATGACGGCCGGCCGCCGGTCGATCATCGCGTTGTAGATCTTCCGGGCCTCGTCGTATCCCGTGTCCTCCGGGCCGATCACCTCGCCGCGCAGCAACGTGCGCAGGCTCTCCACCGCCGTGCCGCCCATGACCACTCCTCCAGGGCACCCCTGCCTGCCGGCCGCGCTACCCCTTCAGTCTGCCCCCGCCGGGCGGGCTCCGCGACCAGCGGGGGCGGTGGCCGCCTCACCGGACCCGGAAGGTGGCCATCATGCCCATGGCCGAGTGGTCGAGCATGTGGCAGTGGTACACGTAGTCGCCCCGGAAGGCGTCGAACGTCACGTGCAGTTTCACCGTCTCGCCCGGCGCCACCCGGACCGTGTCCTTCAGGCCCGCCTCGGTCGGGCCCGCGGGCAGCCCGCCGCGTTCGAGGACCCGGAACTGGACCAGGTGCAGATGGAAGTTGTGCGCGATGCGCCTGTTGGTGTTGGTGACGTTCCAGATCTCGGACGATCCGAAGGCCACGGTGGTGTCGATGCGATCGGGGTCGTACAACAGGCCGTTGATGAACCCCCGGGGATCGGGGCGCCCGTCCTCGTCCATGCTGAGTGCGATGTGGCGGGTGACGGCGGCCTTGGGCAGGGCGGCGGCCGGCGGCAGGGTGCGCAGCACCTTGGGGACGCTGCTGGGGTCGTCGGCCTTGCGGACGACGTCGAAGCGGAGCACCTTGCCGACCTGATCGGGCCGTCCGGGGCCGCTGTTCGTGAGCACGAGGCGGGTCCCGACGGGGTGGCGGGAGAAGTCGATCACCACGTCGGCGCGTTCGCCGGGCGAGAGCATGAGGACGGGCACGGCGACGGGGCGTTCGAGCAGGCCGCCGTCCGAGCCGATCTGGGTGAGCGGAGTGCCGTCGGACAGCCCCAGGGCGAAGAGGCGCAGGTTGGAGGCGTTGAGCAGCCGGAAACGGTATTTGCGGGCCGCGACCTGGAAGTAGGGGGTGGGTTTGCCGTTGGCGAGGATGGTGGTCCGGTTGCGGTCGGACATCGTGTACGCCAGCTGCCCCTGCTCGTCGAAGCGGGCGTCGCGGATCGTGACGGGGACGTCGTACTGGCCCTTGGGCAGGGGAAGGCTCTGTTCGAGCTCGTCGGTGAGCAGGTACGTGCCGGTCAGCCCGCGGTAGACGTGCTCGGCCTCCATGTGGTGGGCGTGGTCGTGGAACCAGAGCGAGGCATGGGGCTGCCGATTGGTGTACACGTACGTCCGCGAGGTGCCGGGGGCGAACACGTCCATCGGGTTGCCGTCGGAAGGGGGCGGGACGCTCGCGCCGTGCAGATGGACGGTGACGGGCATGTCGAGGCCGTTGTGGTGACGGACGAGGACCCGGCGCCCGGAGCGGGCGTGGATGACGGGGCCGGGGAAGTGCCCGTCGTAGGTCAGGACATCGGTGGCGGTGCCCGGGAGGATCTCGGCGGTGGACCTGCGGATGGTCAGCTTGTAGAGGTCCACGTCGCCCGTCGAGGACAGGGGGCGCAGCACCGGCGGGACCGGCATGGCCGTGGTGAACGCGGGCGGCACGGGGGCTTGCGCACGGTGGGGGCCGGCCTGGGGCAGGGCCTCCGCCGCGTGTGCCTCGCCCCCGGCGGGGATGCCGGGGGCGAGGAGCGGCAGGCCTGCGGCGGCGAGGGCCCCGCCGAGCACGGTGCGACGGTTGATCAACGACTTCCTCCAGGGAGGTGGGCGGCACGTGATGCCGGACGAGTGGCTTCCGGCGGGCAGGCCGACACGCTGTGATCCAGGTCTAACCGAGAGCGGGAGGAACCGCACACGGCGACGGCGCATCCGAGGCACGCGACGCCTCGCCGGGGGCCGGTCCGTCCGGCGTGCCGCCCGGCGTGCGGGCCGTTCGGGCCGGTGCCGGGCCGGATACTCCGTGCGGGGAGGGTTCACCGGGAGAAGGCGGTCCGCAGGGCGGCGCCGCGGGTGAGGAACGCGAGGCGGACCACGGGCAGCACGCAGACGGTCTGCATCGCGGCGTACCACGGCGGGCAGACGCCCGGGATCAGGTCGACGCCGATGATCGCGACCGGCAGGACGACGGCGAGGCCCCGCACGCGCTCGAAGGCCCGCTCGGATCCCCGGGAGGCGGACGCGGTCAGCCGGTGGACGAGGACGGCGACCAGGGGCAGCAGGACGGCCCGTACCCACATGAACGTGTTCACCGGATGACCGCCGGCCGCCAGTCCGGCGACCGTGAGGAGGGAGAGCGCGCCGAGCGCGCCGTAGATCTTGACGCTCGCCGTCGCCGTGGCGAAGGCTCGTCGGGTGTCGGCGCGGTCGAGCGGGGCGGCCGTGGACGGGGAGTTCGGGTTGGTTTCCATGTCACCGAGCCTGCCGGGCGCTCGGCGGGGCCGGTATCCGTCTGGGCGTACGAGGGGGTGGGGCCGGCCCCACTCCTCGGCCGACCGGGGGAGGGAGCGGCCGTGTCCGGTGCAGAGTGGACGCACCGAACGGAAGACGAAGGCGGAGGCATGAGACAGCTGGGTACGTGGTCGGCGCGCGTCGGCACGGGGTTCTTACGGGCGTGCGCCGTGGTGGTCGTCAGCATGCTGATCCCCGCCGTGTGGGCCGCCGCCGTGGCGCTCGGCATCCGGTGGGGACCGGGCAACCCCTGGTCGTGGCTCGCACCGGTCGTCCTGGTGGGGGCGGGCACGCTCGCCCTGTCCCGACCGGTCTGCCGGGCCGTCCGCCACCTCGTCGCCCGGTGGACGGGCACCGTGATCCCCGCCGGCTACCGGGAGGCCCCGCCGGTCACACGGATGTCCACCGGCTACTGGTGGAACGGCTTCGGCTACGAACGCACCCGCCGCGACGCCCTCATGGACCAGAAGTGGCGCATCCGGTGGAACGACCCCGCCGACCGGCGCGACCTGCGGTTCGCGGCCGTCGTGCCGCTCACCGCGGGCCTCGTCGCCTGCCTCCCGCCGGCCGGGCTGGCCGTGGCCGTCCTCGGACTCGGGACCGGCCGGTACGGGACGCCCGGCCGCCTCGTCGGCGCGCTCGGCCTGCTGGTGGCCGTCGCCCTCGCCCCGTACGCCTGGCGGGCGCTCACACCGGTCGCCGTGCGCTTCCTGCGCCCGTCGTCCGCGATGGCGCTGGCGGAACGGGTGGAGGAACTGACCGCCCAGCGCGCCGACGCGACGATCGCCCAGGCCGCCGAGATCCGCCGCATCGAGCGGGACCTGCACGACGGGGCGCAGGCCCGCCTGGTCGGCCTCGGGCTGTCCCTGGCGACGGCGGAGAAGCTCATGGAGACCGACCCCGAGCGGGCCAGGGCGCTGATGCGGGAGGCGCGGGCGGGCGCCACCGCGTCCCTGACCGAACTCCGGGAACTGGTCCGGGGCATCAACCCGCCCGTCCTGAGCGACCGGGGGCTCGTCGACGCCGTCCGCGCCCTCGCCCTGGACAGCCCGCTCGACGTGACGGTCGACGCGGACCTCAGGCACCGGCCGGACCCCCCGGTCGAATCGGCCCTGTACTTCGCCGTCGCCGAACTGCTGAGCAACGCGGTCAAACACGCCGGGGCGACCCGGGTCCGCATCACCCTCACCCGGGGCGACGCGAACATCGTCATCGAGGTCCTGGACGACGGTCGCGGCGGAGCCCGCGTCCGGGACGGCGGCGGCCTCGCCGGGCTGCGCCGCCGGCTCGCCGCCTTCGACGGCACCCTGGAGATCATCAGCCCGGCGGGCGGCCCGACCCGCGCGACCCTGGAGGTGCCGTGCGCATCGTCGTAGCCGAAGACCTGTACCTGCTGCGCGACGGGATGGTCCGGCTCATCGAGGCCTACGGCCACGAGGTGGTGGCGACGGCGGCCACCGGCCCCGAGACGCTGCGGACCCTCCTCGAGTGGAGGCCCGACGTCGCCGTCGTCGACGTCCGCATGCCGCCGAGCCACACGGACGAGGGCCTGCGGGCCGCCATCGCCGCCCGCGCCGAGCTGCCCGGACTGCCGGTCCTGATCCTCTCCCAGTACGTCGAGCAGCTCTACGCCCGGGAGTTGCTCGCCGACGGCTCCGGCGGCATCGGCTACTTCCTCAAGGACAGCGTGTTCGACGCCGACCAGTTCATCGACGCCCTGGAGCGCGTCGCGGCCGGCGGGACCGCGATGGACCCGGCCGTCATCGCCAGGCTCCTTGCCGGCGGGCCCTCGAACCGGCGCCTGGAGAAGCTCACCGAACGCGAGCACTCCGTGCTCGGCCTCATGGCCGAAGGACTGTCCAACCAGGTCATCGCCCAACGCCTCTTCCTCAGCGAGAGCGCCATCGGGAAGTACACGACCTCCCTGTTCGGCAAGCTCGGCATCGTCGACGACGGCACCAACAACCGTCGTGTCCTCGCCGTCCTGGCCTACCTGAACAAGGGCTGACGGCCGATCAGCCGGTTGTGGTCAGCCCCGTGGCCCGGCCGTCCGCGTCCCACACGACCTGCAGGACCTCGTCGACGGCGGCGCGGTCGATCGGCCCGAACACGTGCGGGAACAGCGTCTCCTCCGAGACGCCGGGCGGCGGGGTCGGCGCGGCGGCCTCCCACTCGGTCCTGGCCGTGAGCCGGCTCTCGTCGAGGAGGAGCACCAGGAGCGGCCGGGAGGCGCTGCGGTAGAAGGCGTTGACGACGGCGAGCGTGGTCGGTTCGTCGGGGGAGCAGTGGACGAAACCTTCCTCCGCGAGGGAGGCGGGGGCGTACGGTTCCTCCGGCCGGGCGGACCATTCGGCGGGCGTGACGACGTGGTAGATCATGTTCCGGTTATAGCAGGAGCGCGTGAGGCGCCCCCGGGTCACCAGGTGCGTCCGGCCTCGATCAGCAGGTCCCGCACCCGCGTGACGTCGGGGTTGTCCGGGCGGCCCGGGCGCTGCACGAGATAGCCGGTGTTGATGGGCGGGTCCTCCGGTTCGTGCAGGGCCACGAGGGCGCCGGAGGCCAGTGCGGTCTGACAGAGGTAGCGCGGCAGGACGCTGAACCCCGCTCCGGCGACGACCGCGGCGAGGACCCCGCGCAGATCGGGAACGGTCACGGCGGCGGAGCGGGAGAGCCGCGCCCCGAACACGTGGCGCCAGTAGCGGCGCGCTATGGGCAGGTCCTCGGCGTACGTGACCAGGGGGACGGGATGCAGTGCCGCCGGTCCCTCCAGGGTGAGGCGCTCCTTGACGCGGTCGGCCCACACGGGGGCCGCGACCAGGACGAACTCCTCGTCGGTGAGCGGTACGGCGGTCAGTGCCCGTCCGCGCGGCCGGAAGGTGGCGATCACCAGGTCGTGCCGGCCCGCGCGCAGCTCGTCGAGGAGCGGCTCGGTCAGGCCCGGGCTGACCCTCAGCCGTACCCCTTCGGCCGTCAGCGGGGCGAGCGCGGGCAGGACGCGCGTACAGAGCAGCTCGGCGGGGCCCGCGAGGTGGACGGGCGCGGTCCGCTCGTGGGGCGCGGCCTCGTGCCCGGCCGCGGCGGCCAGCGCGTCGAGCGGCCCGGCGACCCGGGCCGCGAGGTCGTGGGCGACGGGGGTCGGGGCGACACCGCGCGGCAGCCGCTCGAACAGCTCGCGCCCCGTCTGCCGCTCCAGGGCGCGGATCTGGGTGGTCACCGTCGGCTGCGACAGACCGAGCAGCCCGGCGGCGGCGGTGAACGAACCGGAGCGGTACACCGCCAGGAAGGTCCGCAGCAGGTTCAGATCGGCCGGCGGCTGCGTCGTACCGCCCGCCCCGCCATCGGAATCCTTATGCCTCATGGGCGCCAAGCCTACCCAGGTCCTATGGGAGGGCGGCGGCCCCGCCGCGGAAGGTCCTCCGGTAGGCGAGCGGGGAGACGCCGATCGCCGCGTGGAGGTGCTGGCGCAGCGAGGTACCGGTGGCGAAGCCGACCTGGCCCGCGATGTCGTCCACGGAGAGGTCCGTGGACTCCAGGAGATGCCGGGCGCGGGCCACCCGCTGCTGGATCAGCCAGCGGCCCGGGCTCGTGCCGACCTCCTCGTTGAACCGGCGGGCGAAGGTCCGCAGGCTCATCCCGGCGTGGTCGGCGAGCGCGCTGAGCGCCAGCGGCTCGTGCAGGTGCTCGAGGGCCCACTGCCGGGTCGCCGAGGTGTCGTTGGCGGTGGCCTCGGGCACGGGCTGCTCGATGTACTGGGCCTGCCCGCCGTCCCGCCAGGGCGGCACGACGCACACCCGGGCCACGAAGTTCGCGACGGCGGTGCCGTGGTCCTTCCGTACGAGGTGCAGGCAGGCGTCCACGCCGGACGCGGCGCCGGCCGAGGTCAGCACGTCGCCGTCGTCGACGAACAGCACGTCCGGGTCGAGCGCCACCCGAGGGAACCAGCCGCGGAAGACGGGGGCCAGCGCCCAGTGCGTGGTGGCGGGGCGACCGTCCAGGAGCCCGGCGGCGGCGAGGACGAACGCGCCCGTGCAGATGGACACGATCCGCGCCCCGGCGGGCACGGAGGCCAGCGCCTCGGCGACCCCGGCGGGGAGCTCGCGGGAGAGGAGGGACATGTCGAAGGGCGGAAGGATGACGGTGTCGGCCGTGCGGAGTGCCTCGGGCCCGTGCTCGGCGGTGACGGAGAAGTCGGAGTTGGTACGGACGGGCCGGCCGTCCACCGAGCAGGTCAGGACCTCGTAGTGCTCGGCCACCGAGCCGAACACCCGGCTCGGGATGCCCAGTTCGAAGGGGTAGACCCCGTCCAGGGCGAGGACGACGACACGATGCCTCGGAAGACGCTCACCCGTGGCAGGACTCATGGCAGGATCCCTTCGAAAGATGGCAATCGTGCCATGGTACGCGGCGGCGCGGGCGGCGAGTCTGGACGGCATGACGAATCAGCCCACCATGCGAGCCATCAGCCAGGACACCCACGGCACCCCCGAGGTCCTCCGGGAGGTCGTGGTCCCGCGGCCCGTGCCCGGACCGAGTCAGATCCTCGTCGCCGTCCGCGCGGCCGGCGTCAACCCGACCGACTGGAAGCACCGCTCCGGCCCCCTCTTCCTCGACCGCCTGCCGCTCGTCCTCGGCTGGGACGTCTCCGGCGTCGTCGAGGCCGTCGGATTCGGCGTGACCGTGTTCAAGCCCGGCGACGAGGTCTTCGGGATGCTGCCGTACCCGCACGGCGTCGGCGCCCACGCCGAATACGTGACCGCCCCCGCCCGCGCCTTCGCCCACAAGCCGGCCGAGCTCGACCACGTGCGGGCCGGCGCCCTGCCGCTCGCCGCCCTCACCGCGTACCAGGCGATCGTCGACACCGCCCAGGTGGGCCCCGGGCAGCGGGTCCTCGTCCACGCGGCCGCCGGCGGCGTCGGCCACCTCGCCGTCCAGATCGCCAAGGCCCGCGGCGCGTACGTCATCGGCACCGCGAGCGCCCCGAAGCACGCGTTCCTCCGCTCCCTCGGCGCCGACGAGGTCATCGACTACCGCACCACCGACTTCACCGAGGCGGTCCGGGACGTCGACATGGTCCTCGACCCGATGTCCGGGGACACCCGCACCCGCTCCCTCGACGTGCTGCGCCCCGGCGGCACCCTCGTCTCCCTGCTCCCGCCCACCGACCCCGACGAGCCCGCGAAGGCGGCCGCGA
>NZ_MWIG01000760.1:0-9734 GCF_002156145.1 Streptomyces sp. NRRL B-24572
GTCGAGGACCGCCTCCGGAGCGAACGCCAGTGCCTCTTCCAGAGGCCGCAACCGTCCGGCATCGGCGACGAACGTCTCCGGCGTCATCGCCGCGCCGCGCTCCTCCAGCCAGTCCGACAGCTCGATCACCTCCTCCACCGGTCGCGACCACGCCGCCTCGGTCAGTTCGCGTGCCGCCTCCGGGAACCGCTCTTCCTCCCACATGGCGAGCAAACGGCTCTTGAGCATGTCCAGCGGGAGGTCGCCGACGGCGCTCCGGGACAGCTCCTCCTCCAGGTCCAGGACGTGGTCCCGGAGCTCCCGGGTCTGTCGTTCCGCCTCCGCCCGGAGGGCCTCCGCGTCCTGGAGGTCCTGGCGGAGCCGGGCGACCTGGCGGAGGAGGTCCTCCCGGGCGCGGGCGAGGGCGGACCGCTCCGCACCCCAGTCCAGGCGGAGGCGCGTGAGGTCGTCCGCCACGTCCCGCGCCTCCGCCTCCTTCTTGTCGAGGAGCGCGTTCAAGGCCTCGATGTTGCGGTGCGCCCGCTCCGTGTCACGCCGTGAGCGCGCCAGCTCGTCCCGCAGGCTCTCAAGCCGGAACTCGTCCGGGCTGCAGACCCGCAGCGCCTCGAGGCGCCGGCCTCGCAGCGCCTCCTTCGCCTCCAGCTGGAGCGGGGCTCCGAGGTGGTCCTCGATCTCCTGGACCAGGCGGTCGATGAAGTCCTGGGGCGCGACCCGGCGGCCGGAGAGGTAGCGGGAGACGGCGGACTTGTCGAGGTGGACGCGGTACGCGTACTGGTTCTGGCTGATGCCCAGCCTGTTGAACAGCTCCTTCAACACGTTGCCGAGCGCCGCAACCTCCGGGACCTCTCCGCGCTCGATCTCCGAGGAACTCCCCCGCGTACGGGCCACTTCGGTCATCGCACCCCTCCCCGGAGCATTGCCGCCGCACCGGCAATGGTTGCGGACTGTCGCAACGTATCGGAGGCCGCCGACGGTGGGGGCCCGTACCGGCCACTACCCCGAGGAACCCCATGCGTACGCTCCGCCGGGCCCAGCGCGCCCCGATCGTTCTCGTCGCCACCCTGCCCCTGCTCCTCGTGACCCTCGCCTTCGTCCCCGCCCTGCTCGTCCTCCCCTTCCGCCGGGAGCGGGCCGCGCACGCCGACGCGATGGTGCGTCAGCTCAGCGCGTGGACTCGGGTGCTGCTGCTGTCGAGTCGCGAGCGATAATCACTTTGATCGGTTAACTTCCGATCGTGAACACTTCTGTACGAAAGATGGCGGCGCTCGGTCTTCTGGGCGCCGCCCTCGTCGGCTGCGGCACCGGCGCGGCCGAGACCCCGGCGCCCAAGGCGAAGACGGCCGTCTCCACGAGCCCCTCGGCCGAGCCCAGCGCCGCCGCCCCCGGCCCGAAGCCCGCGCACACGGGGGTGAGGCCGCCGACCATGGCGCCCGGGCCCGGCGGCCTCACCCCCGTGTACACGCACCGCGCCAAGGGCACCGAGAAGGTCGTCGCGCTCACCTTCGACGCCGACATGACGGCCGATCAGGGGCCCCGGGCCGCGCGCGGCGAGCACTTCGACAACCCCGAGCTCATCGCGACCCTGCGCCGGCTCAAGGTGGACGCGACCGTGTTCATGACCGGCCGCTGGGCGGAGGAGTACCCGGACCAGGCCAAGTCCATCGGCGGCGACCCCCGCTTCGAGATCGCCAACCACTCCTACAGCCACTACGCCTTCGCGACCCCCTGCTACGGCCTGCCGACCGTCCCCGGGCCCGACATGGCGTCCGACGTGCAGCGCGCCTTCGACGCCTTCCGGGACGCCGGGGCCGTCAACGTCGTCCCGTACTTCCGCTTCCCCGGCGGCTGCTACGACGACGCGGCCCTGCGCGCCCTCGCCCCCGTCGGGGTCACCGCGGTCCAGTGGGACGTGGTCAGCGGCGACGCCTTCGCGAAGGACGCCGACGCCGTCGCCGAGCAGGTCCTCGACGGGGTGAAGCCCGGTTCGCTCGTCGTCATGCACTGCACGCGCAGCGCGGCCCCCGTGACCGAGCGGGCGATCCGCCGGATCGTCCCGGAGCTCCGGGCCCGCGGCTACCGCTTCGTGAAGGTCTCGGAGCTCATGAGCCGCTGAGACCCCGACGCCTCACTCCAGACGGGCCGTCGCCCGGGACGCGAGCACCGCCGTCGCCGCCGCCAGGAGCAGCGCGCCGGCGCAGGCGAGCCAGGGCGGGTCGGCGGTCGTCGTACGGGCTCCGGCGACGAGGGCGGTCATGGCGTACTTGGCCGGGGAACCGGTCGTCACAAGGGCGAGGAGGGAACCGAGGACCAGGGCCGCGAGGGACCAGCCGGGAGCCCGGACGAACGGGCGGGAGGCCAGCGCGCCGACGACGGCTCCCGTCAGGGCGCAGGCCAGCGCCGCGAGCAGCCCGGCGGAGACGGCGGCGGGCACGGCGACCCCGCGTCGATCGGCGATCGCCGTCACCGCGAGCACGGCGACGGTACCGACGAGGACCGGCCAGGCGGCCCCGGTGAGCAGCGCCGCGAGATGCGCGCGGCCCCGGCCGGCCGCCGCCGCGACCACGCCGCGGGCGGCGGGCGGCTCCTGGGTGAGGCAGATCCGCACGGTCCAGGCGGACACCGGGAGCAGGGCGGCGGCGGTGAAGCCGAGCGCGCCGAGCACCGGTTCGCCGGCCTGGACGCCGACGCCGACGAAGGCCGCGTACAGGAGCAGCGGCGCCAGCCAGCGCTGGGAGCGGAGCAGCAGACCCGACTGGTAGCGCAGGAGCGCCGTCATACCCGTACGCCTTCGGTGCCGAGGTGGTGGATGTGCCAGGAGGCGGCGAGGAGCACGCCGAGGAGGGCGTCGGAGTGCGCGGCGCCCACGGTGAGGACGGCTGTGCGGCCGTCGGCGCCGGGGGCGACCACCGGGTCCCCGGGCAGCCGCCCGGGCAGCGCCGAACCGCCGGAGGCGACGATACGGACGAGGGCCAGGCCCGGAACCGGACCGGTCACGAGCCCGACCGCAGGCGAGAGGCCGGGCCCGACCGCCGCCGCGAGCTCGGGCCCGGCCGCCGGAAGACCGACCGCCGCCGGAAGACCGGGCGCGGCCGCAGCGGACCCCGGCCCGGCCACCGGAAGACCAGTACGCGTCTCCGGCAGGCCGGCCGTCGACGCAGCGGCCCCCGCCGGTGACGGCGTCAGTTCCCGTACTCGGCCCGCCTCCACCCCGTACACGACTCCCGCCTCCCCCTCCAGCCGGCGGGGGTCGTGGTCGACGAAGACGACCGTCGCGCCCGCCCCGAGGCGTTCGCGGACGGCGGTGTCCAGTTCGGCTCGGGCGCCGGTGTCGAGGCCGGTCCAGGCCTCGTCGAGGACGAGCAGGGCCGGGTCGGCGAGGAGGGCCTGGGCGACGGCGACCTTCTGGCTGGTGCCCTTGGAGAGCTCCGCGAGCCCCGTACGCGCGTGCTCGCCGGCCCCGAAGCGCTCCAGCCACTCCCCCGCCCGGGCCCGCGCCGCCGCCCGGCCGAGGCCCTGGACGCGTCCGAGGTGGACCAGGTAGTCGTGGGCCGTGAAGGGGAGGGCGACCGGGAAGCGCTCGGGGACGTACGCGGTGCGGGCGGGGCGGCCGGTGACGCGGCCCTCGGTGGGCGCGTCGATCCCGGCGAGCAGCCGGAGCAGCGTGGACTTGCCGGTGCCGTTGGTGCCGACGACCCGCACGAGGGCGGCGGCGGGCAGGTCGAGCGAGACCTCCCGCAGGACCCACGGCCCGCGGAGGCCGTGCCGCCGCCCGACTCGCTCCAGCCTCAATGCGAGGGGTTCTTCTGCGGGGTGAGCTCGCTCGGCCGGACGACGACGAAGCCCTGGCCCTCCAGCTTCAGCTGCACCGCCTCGCCCGAGCCGCCGCGGATCATCGAGCCGAGGGACTGCGAGCGGTGCAGGGAGGTGTGGAGCTGCTCGCTCCAGCCGACGACGGCGTCGGTGTCGACGTACACCGGGGCCTGCGGGGTGACGGGGATGACGATCGGGTTGCCCTCGCACATCAGGGCGATCTTGCCGTAACCGGAGAAGACGGAGTTGAAGAGGCCGCCGCCGGTCATGCCGGCGCCCTTCACGGTGCGGATGTCGTAGTGGAGGGTGGCGTCGAAGCAGAGCACGTTGCGGCCGTTGACGGTGAAGGCCTCGCACTGCTCGATCTCGACGATGAAGCAGTTCTGCGCCTCGTGCGCGAACCAGGCCTCGCCCTGGCCGCGCACGGCCATCAGCGCCAGGCCCTCGCCGGTGACGGCCCGCTTGAGCATGCCGCCGATGCCCTGGCCCTTGCGCTCGAACTGGAGGTCGCCGCGGAAGGCGATCATCGAACCCTGGCGGGCGTGCATCTCGCCGTTCACGGTGTACTTGACCGATTTGGCGTTCTGGAGGGTCATCCCCGGGAAGGTCGCCGCCTCGGCGAGGTGTTCACCGGCAAAAAGATCGCTCTTCATGAGGGGCATCCTGTCCCGGAAGCGATGATTCCCACAAGAATCGCTCCTCACCTCGATGGCAGACTTGCCGGGTGAGCAGCAACGAGACCGATCTCCGCGACGAGAAGCCCCAGTTCGTCCTCCCCCTGGTCGTCCGGATCGAGCGCGACGCGCCCCCGGCCCGTACCGACGCCCTGGAGACCGCGGCGCGGGCCGTCCTGGAGATCCTGACCGACGACCGCTCCCTCGGCGAGGGCGAATGGGCGCAGGCGATCACCGACTGGCAGGACGCCCGGATCCGCAAGGTGGTGCGCCGGGCGCGCGGCGCGGAGTGGCGGCGCGCGAACACCCTGCCGGGCATCACGGTCACCGGCGCGGAGGCCGAGGTACGGGTCTTCCCGCCGGTCCCGCTGGACGGCTGGCCCAAGGAGCTCGCCAAGCTCCAGGTATCGGGCACCGACCTCGACGACCCGGCCGCGCCCGGCCCCGTACCGGACGGGTCGGCGGTGCTGTGGATGAACCCGGAACTCGACATGTCGGCCGGCAAGGCGATGGCCCAGGCCGGCCACGGGGCGCAGCTGCTGTGGTGGGCGATGGACGAGGCAGACCGCAAGGCGTGGCAGGAGGCGGGCTTCCCGCTCGCGGTGCGGACCGCGACGGCCGAGGCCTGGCCGACCCTGACCACGAGCGGCCTCCCGGTCGTCCGCGACGCGGGCTTCACGGAGATCGCCCCGGGCTCGTGCACGGTGGTGTCCGAGGGCAGCGCCCTCTTCGCCTCCCGCCTGCGTCTCCCCCGGGCCTGACCGCTGCCCGGCCGGTGGCCGCGCGGCCGGGTGTCGGACCCCTGCCGTAGTGTGCGCCGCGTCTACGCCCCTGGGAGATCCACATGTCCGTGCAGGCTCGGCTCCACGCCACCGTCCCCGCTCTCCTGCCCTCGTCGCAGGCAGGTCCTCCGGAGCTCTCGGGACTGCCGGGGCGCAGGCTGCTCGTCCAGCGGAGCGACGACGAGGTCGTGGCGCGACCGCTGGACGACGGCTACGCGGCTCGGCCGGGAGCGGAGATCCGTTTCCCCGCGCCGTGGCCGCGCCGCCGCGGGACGTGGGAGGTGTCGCCCGACGCGAGCCTGGCCGTCTTCGCCGGGGTGCACGCCGTGCGTGCGGTGGAGCCGTCGGGGGCGACGCGCTGGGAGGTCCGGCACGGATGCTGGTACGGGGCGTGCCGGGAGATGCACGAGTCGTACGACGAGTACGCGGAGGACCGGAACCACCGCTACCCCGACGGGGGCTCGGTCGGCTTCTCCGCGGACGGCGCACTCGTCTGGGCCCACGTGCGCGGCCCGCTGCCCGAGGGCGAGCTGACCCCGGACGCCGTCGACGAGTGGCTGGTGATCGACGCCCTCGACGGTCGCGTGCTCGCGCGGGCGGATGCCCGGGCCGCGGCGGCCGGCAGCGACCACGTCCCCCACCCGGCCGATCCCCGTCGGATGGGCCTCGGCATCGGCGAGGGACAGGACGGCGCGCCCCTGCGCCTGGGCAGCTGGGACGGAGAGCGGCTGGACGTCACGTACGTGGAGGGCGACCTCTGTCTGCTGGGCGTGAGTCCGTCGGGCGAGCGGCTCATGACCGTCTCCCACGAGCAGGACACGCTCTCGGTCCGCGACTCCGACGGCCACCCCCTGGAGGGCCTGGAGTGGGACGCCGAGTCCGTGATCCCGCCGCATCCTGACGCTCCGTCGGACGACCCCGAGGAGACACCCGCCTGCTGGGACTGGGCAGGCGGCTTCGTGGACGAGACGACCCTCGTCGTCTCGACCGTGGAGAGCGACGACGAGTGGGGCGAGGTCCGGCACTGGCTGCTCGACACCACGGGCACCCACGGCCTCCGCCGGATCACCTACCCCGCACAGCCCTCCGGTCAGCCGACCGCACTCGGGAACGGCGCCTGGGCGACACCGTCCGAGTCCGGCGACGCCCTGCGTGTCTGGGCGCTAGAACCAGTCCAGTGACTGGCCGTGCGGTCCCATGAAGGCCAGCGGCCGTTCGTCGAGGGCCAGGGCGAACACCGTCCGGTCCTGCGGTGCGGGGCGTGGGAGGCGGGACGCCACGGACGGCAGGACGCTTGTGGCCTCGTTCGAGATCCAGCGGGCGGGGAGGCCGCGCATCGTCTCGGTGAAGGCCTCCCGGGCCTCCGGCGGGAGATAGAACAGGACCGCGCTGTGGAAGACCACGGGTGTGGCGCCCTCGGGGACCTGGGAGACGAGATCCCCGACCGTCTCGTTGAGGTCACCGCGGACGAGGTGCGGAGGCTCCGCGCGCGCGATGCGTACGGCGCTCCGCAACCGGTCCGCGCGGTCCGTCTGTTCGGGCCAGACCAAGGACTCCAGCCACCGCACGTCGTCGGCGTCACGGACGTCGAGGGGGTTGAGGTCGATCCCGGCGCGCCACACGACCTCGGGCAGCCGTTCGGGCAGCGGCACGGGGCCGGACGTGCGGCAGGCCAGGGTGACCGGGCTGTCGGCCGGGCCGAAGGCGGCGCCGTCGTCGTACCGGTACCGGTAGCGGTCCGGGTACAGGCACAGGCCGGCGGAGGCACCGACCTCGATCAGGGCGAGCGGCTGCGGCAGCGACGCGAGCAGCGGGAGCAGGACGGCGCAGCGGCCGGCCTCGTTCGTCTGCGTACGACGCCCCAGCATCGTCGTCCGCACCCGGTCCCAGGAGGCGACGACCCAGGCCGTGAACTCCTCCGGGTCCTGCAGGGGCCCGTCGAGGTGGCGCACCGCCGCCAGGAGCAGGTTCGGCTGCCGCTTCGGCTCGGGCAGTTGCTCGATGAGGGCGACCAGCTTCTCGTCCGCCGCCACACGGACGGCCAGCTCCTCGTAGCGGGCGGAGTGCCCGTGGGCCTCCCGCTCCGCGAAACGTCGGTACAGGTCCGCGGTGTCCATGAACGTGATCTTGGCGGAACAGCAGCCACGGGAGACGGCACGCGTCCCGACTGTCTCGAAGCTCACAGCGGCCGAACCTCAAATGAAGCTCTGAACGTCCCCCATCCGGGATTCGAACGTTCCCGCCCGGGCCATCAGGTGGGGGACTGAGTACCGAAGGAGGGGGACATGACGGAACTCGGCATCGGCATCGGGTGGCGTCCTGAGATCGCCGAGGCGGTGGAGGCGCTGTCCGGAGTCGACTGGGTGGAGGTCGTCGCGGAGAACATCTGCGCGGACCATCTGCCCGACTCCCTGACCCGGCTGCGCGAGCGCGGCGTGACGGTCGTCCCGCACGGCGTCTCGCTCGGGCTCGGCGGCGCGGACCGGCCGGACCCGGCGCGGCTCGCGGCGCTCGGGGAGAAGGCGGTGGCCCTGGGGGCGCCGCTGGTCACGGAGCACATCGCGTTCGTACGGGCCGGGGGGCCGCTCACCGCGACCCCGCTGCTCGAAGCGGGGCACCTGCTGCCGGTGCCCCGGACCCGGGACGCGCTCGACGTGCTCTGCGAGAACGTGCGCATCGCGCAGGACGCGCTGCCCGTGCCGCTCGCCCTGGAGAACATCGCGGCCCTGATCGCCTGGCCGGGCGAGGAGATGACGGAGGGCCGGTTCCTGGCGGAGCTGGTGGAGCGTACGGGGGTACGGCTCCTCATCGACGTCGCCAACCTGCACACCAACCACGTCAACCGCGGCGAGGACCCGGCCCGGGCCCTGTCCGAGCTGCCGGTCGAGGCGATCGCGTACGTGCACGTGGCGGGCGGGGTCGAGCGGGACGGCGTCTGGCACGACACCCACGCCCACCCGGTGCCGCAGCCGGTGCTCGACGTCCTGGCGGACCTCGCGTCCCGGGTGTCCCCGCCGGGGGTGCTTCTGGAGCGGGACGACGACTTCCCGCCGGCGGAGGAGCTCGCGCGGGAGTTGGAGGCGATCAGGACCACTGTGGGCGTGCGTTCCTCCCACGGACTCCGTCCGGGAGGTGCCCCCCGGGCGAGGGGGGTCCCCCCTGTTCGAGCGGAGTCGAGAGCTCGGGGGAGGGTGGACACAGCCCACGCGCACGGCGCCCTTCCGCTGGTACCCGCGCCCCGACGAGCCCCGCTGCTGATCGGCGCCGGGGCGCGCGTCTCGGGAGGCCTGATGCCGGGCGCGACCCCTGTCGTCGAGGACCCCGCAGCGGCAGACGGCGCCCGCCAACGCCTGGCCGTGGCCCAGGCCTCCCTCCTGTCCGCGCTCGTCGCCGGCACCCCCGTCCCCGAAGGCTTCGACACCCGGCGGATCGCGGTCCAGAGCCGCGCCCTCGCCGCCAAGCGGGCCGGGGTCGTCGCGAAGGTCGCGCCGGAGCTGCCGGAGATCCTCGGCAAGGGCTACCGGCCCGCGTTCCTCGCGTACGCCAGGTCCCGTCCGATGACCGGCGGCTACCGCCGGGACGCCCTCGACTTCGTCGAGCACCTGCTGCTCGCCGGCCGCCCGGAGGACCCGGCGGCACGGCGGCGGCTCACGGAGTGGTGGCAGGACCGTTCCGGCAGCCGCCCGCCGGGCCGTGCCACCCGTCTCGTACGGGCCGCCCGTCACGCCCTCGTACGGAGATGACCATGGACCTCCTCATCGCCCTCGTCTACCTGGCGGGCGTCGTCGGCATCGCCCTCGTCATCACCCGGGTCGTCCGGATGCGCGGCGGTACCGGCGGGCCCGTCCACGACCGGTACGAGGTCGCCTTCCTCAACGGCGGCCCGGCCCGCGTCGTCGACACCGCCCTCGCCGCCCTCCAGGCGGACGGCAGGCTCGCGATCGGCGGCCCCGGCATCGTCGCGGTCGTCCGCCCCACCGCACACGACCCCGTGGAGCGTGCCGTACTCCAGGAGCACGCCGCCGCCCCGCACGGGGCCCTGCACCACCTGCGGCTCGGCGTGATGCGGCACCCGGCGGTCCAGGAGATCGGCGACGCCCTCGCGGCGCGCGGGCTCGTCGTCGCCCCGGCGACGCGGCGAACCACGGCGCGCTGGTGCGGCGCCCTCGTCCTGGCGGCCTTCGCTCTCTTCCCCGTCTCGATCGTCCTCACGGTGATCGACCTCGCCGACTCCCCCGAGTTCCGGCTGCCGTTCGTCTTCAAGGTGGCGCCGATGCTGTTCGCCGCCCTGATCACCGGCATCGTCTGCGGGGCGATCGCCGCCCGGCAGGTCACCCCGGCCGGTCGCCGTGCGCTCTTCGAGTACGGGCGGGAGCACGGCCACCTCGCGGACCCCGGCCATCTCGTGGCCGTGCACGGGCTGCGGGCGCTGCCGGACCCGGTGCTCCGGGAGCAGCTCGTCGCCGCC
>NZ_MWIG01000761.1:0-2780 GCF_002156145.1 Streptomyces sp. NRRL B-24572
GCAGGGGGGACCCCCTTGCCCTGCGGGACGATTGCCCACACGGGCGCGGGGCGACGCCCGCTCCGGCGCGGGCCCCCACGGGGCGAGGCGAAGCCCCGCGGGGCGCGGGCCCTACACGGGCGCGGGCGGGGGGCTCGCACCGGTCGCGGCCATCGTCTCGTCCCGGCCCCGCTTCGCGAAGTACACGGACGAGGTCGAGGCCCGCATCAGTGAAGCGTTGCCGGCTGCACGCCCGTTGATTTGGCAGTGCAACGCGGCGGCAGTGTCCCAGGCGTCGCCGCCCAGCAGAACCTGCTCCGTCTGGAGGCCGATGTCCTTGGGGTCCGCCGCCGCCCAGCGCCGGAAGCGGTCGAAGACGTCCGACAGGTCGAGGCCGCCCCGTTCGAGGAGCGACTCCCCGAGCAGGACGGCCATCTGCGTGTCGTCCGTCGCCTCTCCGGGATCCCAGCCGCCGCCCCCGCACAACTCCCCGACGCCGTCCGGGAACCGCTGCCGGAACACGCCGGGCAGCCCGAACTCGAAGGGGGCGCCCAGCGCGTCGCCGACGGCGGAACCAAGTACTGCGCCCACGGCGCGGTCGATGTCCGGCATCCGGTCAGGGTAGGCCGTCACACCGGGGCGGGGACCGGGTGTTCCTTCCTCCTGGCCGCCCAGGTCGCTCGGACCGCCAGGAACAGGGGCAGGCCGATGGGGGAGAGGAGGATGGTCAGGAGGAGCAGGGGGGCCATCAGGAGCGGGGGCACCGAGAGGCGGCGGGCCTCGCGGTACATCCACTGGCCGAGGAGGAGGTCCCAGGCGATGACCTGCGCCCAGAGGGCGGCGGCCCCGTTCGCGAGGGTGGTGAGGTCGCGGAAGGCGTCGATGTCGGGGCTGCTGACCGCCGTCCACAGCTCGGGCAGGACCGGGGCGGCGAGGACCGCCCAGACGGTCAGGATCGGCAGGACGGTCAGCGGTGAGGCCGCGAGCCGTTCGGTGCCCCGCCAGCGCGGCGCGAAGATCATGAGCAGCCAGACCGGCGCCGCCAAGAGGAACGTCAGCTCGAAGAGGAAGCCGGTCACGCCGCGAACTCCTCGGTGCGGGCGGGGGAGGTGGTGGCGGTGCGGAGGGACAGGGCCGCGGCCGCTCCGCCCACCAGCACGATCGCTCCCGCGGCGGCCAGCGTCGCGCCGTCCGGGGCGAACAGCGCCTGGCCGCGCAGTGCCTGCCAGGTCAGCAGGACGAAGGTCGCCGCGTACGCCGCCGAGGCCGTGACCACGAGGCGGAGTCGTATCCGCTCGTCGGCCAGGCGGGCGAGGGCCGGGACGCGGGTGGCGAGGGCGGTCAGGGCGATGAGGAGCAGGGGGAGCAGCTGGAGTGCGTGCATGCCGAAGAAGTGGGCGATGCGCAGGTCGCCGCCGGTGGTCGCCCAGCCGGTGACCGGCATCGACGGGCCGCCGTCCGGGACGCCGACGCTGTGCGCGCCGATGATCGGCGAGTTGTCGACGGCCAGCTGCTCCGGCGTCGGACGGACCATCAGGAAGCCGACGGCCGCGCCCGCCAGGGCGATCAGGGAGGACAGCCGGACGGCCCAGGCCATGGCCCGGTCGAGGATCCGGGCGCGGAGCAGGAGCACCGCGATGACCAGGGCGCTCAGCCAGAGCACGGCGACGGTGGCGCCCATGATCGAGAAGACGGTGGCGTCGAAGGGGGTCGTCTGGTTGAAGTGGCTCCGGGTGCCGCGGATCACCTGGAGGACGATCAGCACCATCTCGATGGTGCTGGTGACGGTGAGCACCGTCCCGGCCCACCAGCCGGCCCGTCGGCCGCGGGGGAGCAGCGAGAGCATCCAGGCCATGGTGAGCCCGTAGGCGACGAAAGAGACCGAGAACTTGAACGGCTTGGTCCAGATCGGGACGCCGACCAGGATCCGGTCGTCGACGAAGATGCCGACGGCCGAGACGAGGGCGAGGACGCCCATCGAGGCGGAGAACCAGACCAGGGGGCGGTGAAGCCGGACTGCTGGTGCGATCGAGGTGAGCGGGCCGGGCGAAGACATACGGATCCCCCCGTGGGAAGGTATGGATAGTGGCACTCGCCGCTATCTGATAGCGCCACTATCTATGATGGGGGCGTCGGTCGGCAAGGCCGGAGAGGGAACTGGAAGGTGAACGCGCTGTGCGCATCGGAGAGTTGAGTCGCAGGACCGGGGTGTCGGTGCCGACGATCAAGTTCTACGTACGGGAAGGGCTGCTGCCCGCCGGGGAGCTGACGAGCCCGAACCAGGCCTCGTACGGAGAGGCCCACGTGCAGCGGCTCCGCCTGATCCGGGCGCTCCTCGACGTGGGCGGCCTGTCGGTGGCGGCGATCCGGGGCGTGGTGGTCGCGGTCGACGATCCCGAGCAGCCGGTGCACAAGGTGCTCGGCGCGGCGACCAAGCCTCTGGTGCCGCGCTACGACCGCGACCCCGGCGACGGCATCGAGGAGGCGCGGAAGACGGTCGCCGGGCTCATCGCGGCGCGAGGCTGGCACACCGACCCCGCCGGTCCGGCGGCGGAGGCCCTCGCGGTGACCCTCGTGACGCTCGGCGAACTCGGGCACAGCCGGTTCGTCGAGGTCCTGGACGCGTACGCGGACGCGGCGGAGAAGGTCGCGAGGGCCGACCTGGAGTTCGTGGCGCAGCACGTGGCGCGGGAGGAGCTCGTCGAGAGCGCGGTCGTCGGCACGGTCCTCGGCGACGCGATCTTCTCCGCGCTGCGCCGCCTCGCCCACACGGACGCCTCGAACCAGGTCTTCGGCCAGAC
>NZ_MWIG01000762.1:0-1640 GCF_002156145.1 Streptomyces sp. NRRL B-24572
CGCCGACGACCACGACGGAGTGGCGGCGCTCCAGGACGGGCCCGAGGCGCACGGCGTCGTCCAGGGTGCGCAGCAGGTGGACCCCGGGAACGCCCTCGGTGCCGGGCAGGACGACGGGCTGGGCCCCGGTGGCGACGACCAGGGTGTCGTACGCGACGGGGCCGGCCTCGGTGTCGATCTCGTGGTCGGCGGCGCGGAGGCCGGTGACGTCCAGGCCGAGGCGGAGCTCGATGCCGAGGTCCTCGAAGTCGATCTCGAAGGCGGAGTCCTCGGCCTTGCCGAGGAGGATCGCCTTGGAGAGCGGCGGCCGGTCGTAGGGCTGGTGGGGTTCGGCCCCGATGAGGGTCACGGGGCCGGTGAAGCCCTGCTCGCGCAGGGCGACGGCGGTCTGGACGCCCGCCATTCCGGCGCCGACGATCACGACGTGCTGCTGGACCTGCTTCTGCTCGCTCACCCGACCACCTTACGCATCTGACGGATCGTCAGGAAGGGAGGGGTCTGTGGCCCCCCGGAGACGCGGGCTAGTCTGGCGGGCGTAAAGCACTCGCGGGAGCCCGGACGCACCGGGCTGAGAGGGAGGCTGGGACGGCCTCCGACCGTACGAACCTGATCCGGGTCATGCCGGCGAAGGGAGGGGCTGGACGCCCATGCGTTCTTCCGATGTCCACGTGTCCGACGTCCTCGTGGTCGGGGGCGGCATCATCGGCCTGGTCACGGCCTGGCGGGCCGCACAGCGCGGACTGCGCACCGCCGTCGTCGACCCGGACCCGGGCGGCGGGGCCGCGCGGGTCGCGGCCGGCATGCTCGCCGCCGTCACCGAACTCCACTACGGCGAGGAGACCCTGCTCGGGCTCAACCTCGCCTCCGCGGCCCGCTACCCCGCCTTCGCCGCCGAACTGGAGGAGGCCACCGGCCACGACGTCGGCTACCGGGCCTGCGGCACCCTCGCCGTCGCCCTCGACGCCGACGACCGGGCCCACCTGCGCGAACTGCACGCCCTGCAGACCCGCTGCGGGCTCGTCTCCGAATGGCTCAGCGGCCGCGAGTGCCGCCGCCTCGAACCGATGCTGGCGCCCGGCGTCCGCGGCGGACTCCGGGTCGACGGCGACCACCAGGTCGACCCGCGCCGGCTGGCCGCCGCGCTCGTGACGGCCTGCGAGCGGGCCGGGGTGGTCTTCCACCGCACGCTCGCGGAACGCCTGGCGGTCGTACGCGACCGGGCCCGCGGTGCCGTGCTCGCCGGCGGCGAGGAGCTGACGGCCGACCAGGTCGTGCTCGCCGCGGGCAGCCTCAGCGGGCGGCTCGCGGGCGTGCCGGAGGAGGTGCTGCCACCGGTCCGCCCCGTGAAGGGCCAGGTCCTGCGCCTCCGGGTCCCCGCGCCGTACGCCCCCTTCCTCTCCCGCACCGTCCGGGCCGTCGTCCGCGGCAGCCACGTCTACCTGGTGCCCCGCGAGAACGGCGAGCTCGTCGTCGGCGCCACCAGCGAGGAACTGGGCTGGGACACCACGGTGACGGCGGGCGGGGTGTACGAACTCCTCCGCGACGCCCACGAGCTGGTCCCCGGACTCACCGAGCTGCCGCTCACCGAGACCTGCGCCGGCCTGCGCCCGGGCTCCCCGGACAACGCCCCCCTCCTCGGC
>NZ_MWIG01000763.1:0-9454 GCF_002156145.1 Streptomyces sp. NRRL B-24572
CTCGTCGGCGTCAACGGCGCCGGCAAGTCGACCCTGCTGCGGCTGCTCGCCGGGCTCGACACCCCGGAGGAGGGCGAGCTGCGGCTCTCCCCGCCCACCGCCGCCGTCGGCCACCTCCCGCAGGAGCCCGAGCGGCGCGCGGGTGAGACCGTGCGGGAGTTCCTCGCCCGCCGCACCGGCGTCGCCGCCGCCCAGGCCGCCATGGACGAGGCCACCCAGGGCCTCGTCGACGGCACGCCCGGCGCCGACGACGCGTACGCGATCACCCTGGAGCGCTGGCTGAACCTCGGCGGCGCCGACCTCGACGAGCGCGCCGAGGAGGTCGCCGGCTCCCTCGGGCTCACCGTCGGCCTCGACCAGCCGATGACCGCCCTCTCCGGCGGCCAGGCCGCCCGCGCGGGCCTCGCCTCGCTGCTCCTCTCCCGCTACGACGTCTTCCTGCTCGACGAGCCCACCAACGACCTCGACCTCGAAGGCCTGGAGCGCCTGGAGGCCTTCGTGAAGGGGCTGCGCGCCGGTACGGTCGTCGTCAGCCACGACCGCGAGTTCCTCACCCGCACCGTCACCAAGGTCCTCGAACTCGACCTCGCCCAGCAGCAGATCACCCTGTACGGCGGCGGCTACGAGGCGTACCTGGAGGAGCGGGACACCGCCCGGCGGCACGCGCGCGAGGAGTACGAGGAGTACGCCGGCAAGAAGGCCGCCCTGGAGGCGCGCGGCCACATGCAGCGGTCCTGGATGACCCAGGGCGTCAAGAACGCCCGCCGCAAGGCCACCGACAGCGACAAGCTCGGCCGCAACGCCCGCAGCGAGGCCAGCGAGAAGCAGGCCGCGAAGGCCCGGCAGACCCAGCGCATGATCGAACGCCTCGACGTCGTCGAGGAGCCCCGCAAGGAGTGGGAGCTGCGCATGGAGATCGCCGCCGCGCCCCGCTCGGGCTCGGTCGTCGCGACCCTGCGCGAGGCCGAGGTGCGCCGCGGCGACTTCTCCTTCGGCCCCGTCACCCTCCAGATCGACTGGGCCGACCGGGTCGCCGTCACCGGGGCCAACGGCGCCGGGAAGTCGACCCTGCTCGCCGCCCTCCTCGGCCGTCTCCCGCTGGACTCCGGCGACGCGGTCCTCGGCTCGGGCGTCGTCGTCGGCGAGGTCGACCAGGCCCGGAAGCTGTTCCACGGCACGGAGACGCTCCTGGAAGCGTTCTGCGCGGCCGTGCCCGACACCGAGCCCGCCGAGGTCCGCACGCTGCTCGCCAAGTTCGGTCTGAAGGCCGTCCACGTGCTGCGGCCCGCCACCACGCTCTCCCCGGGCGAGCGGACGCGCGCCGCGCTCGCCCTGCTCCAGGGCCGGGGCGTGAACCTCCTCGTCCTCGACGAGCCGACCAACCACCTGGACCTGCCGGCCATCGAGCAGCTGGAGTCCGCCCTCGACTCGTACACCGGCACGCTGCTGCTCGTCACCCACGACCGGCGCATGCTCGACGCGGTCCGCACCACCCGCCGCATCGAGGTCGCCGACGGCAAGGTGACCGAGCTGTGAGCACGGACGCGTCCGTACGCGGTCCGCGGTGACGGTCTCCTTCGGCTGGGGGCCCGTCGAGGCGCGGGCCCTCGCCCCGGCGGCCGCCTGCGTGGTCGTGGTCGACGTGCTGTCCTTCACCACGGCCGTCGGTGTCGCCGTCGAGGGCGGCACCGCCGTCCTTCCGTACCGCTGGAGGGACGCCACGGCCGCCGCGCACGCGCGGGAGGAGGACGCCGTCCTCGCCGTCGGCCGGCGCGAGGCCACCGCGGCGCACCCCTGGACGCTCTCCCCGGCCGCCCTGCGCGCGGCCCCGAGGCCGCCGCGCCTGGTCCTGCCGTCCCCGAACGGCTCCACCATCGCGGCCGAGGCCGCCTCGGGCGGCGCGCGCGTCGTCGCCGCCTCCCTGCGCAACCACTCGGCCGTCGCCCGTCGGCTCGCCGACCGGGGCTACGGCACGGCGGACCGCCCGCTCGCCGTCATCGCCTCGGGCGAGCGGTGGCCCGACGGCTCGCTGCGCCCGGCGCTCGAGGACCTGCTGGGCGCGGGAGCGGTGCTCTCCGCTTTCGTGCGGACGCACACCCTGACCCCGGAGGCGACCGCGGCGGCCACGCTGTGGGACGCGACCGAGGACCCGGTCGCCGCCTTGCACGGCTGCGACTCGGGCCGTGAACTGTACGAGTACGGCTTTCCGCAGGACGTGGCCGTGGCCGCCGAGATCGACACCTCGGCAGTCGTTCCCGTCCTCGTGGACGGCGCATTCCAGGAGGCACCATGACCGACCTACTGACCCGGCTGACCGAGATGCTGGACGATCTGGACGCCGACGTGGACGAGACGATCGACCTCGCCGACGAGATCGCGTCCTCGGGCGACGCCGGTCTCCTGCCGCGCCTCCAGGCGGAGCTCGACCGCGCCCTCGTCGAGCAGAACGCCTACGCCCGGGAACTCCTCGGCGGCGTCCTCGCCGCCATCGGCGGCCCCGACACCCTCCCGGCCCTGATCCGCGCCTCCGCCGTCGACCTCGGGGACGACCAGGACGGCCTGGCCGCCGAGATCGTCGACCTGGTCCAGGCGGACCCGAAGACGGCCCGCCGTCTCCTCCAGCCGATGACGGAGGACGACGACCTGTCCGTCGCCAACCGCGCCGACTGGGCGCTGCGCTTCCTGCCGTGACGCGGACGCACGCGAAGAGGCCACAGCCCGGTGGGCCGTGGCCTCGTTCATGCGGACGCGGGGGTCGGCGGTCTACCAGAAGTTGCTGCAGTTGACCTTGCCCGTGCCGGTGTCCTTGAGGCACACGCGGTAGTAGTAGCTGCTGCCGCCGAGCATGTTGGACCAGTCGGAACCCGGGTCGGGGATCTTCACGGAGAGGCTGCGCTGGAAGTCGGTGCCGGCGCCCAGCCACTTCTCGACGTAGCCGTAGTGGTCCCACCAGTTGTCGGGGCCGTACGGGTCGGTGACGCGGACCCAGCCGGCCTGGCACGTGGCCGACCAGCGCAGCTCGGCCTTGTCGATGCCGTCGGAGACGGACACCTTGGTGACGGCGTCCTTGTCGCAGGCCTGGGAGACGGGGCCGAGGTTGTCGCAGCCGGAGCCGGAGCAGCCGGCGGCGTAAGAGGTGCCCGCGAGCGGGACGAGGGCCATGGTCATCGCGGCGGCGGAGACCCCCGCCACCTTCGCGATCGCGCGCTTCATCTGTTGTCGCCACCTCTGGGAGCAGGAACATGTCGCGGCCTTCCGCGGAGGCCGAAGATGATCTTGGTCCCTTGCTCTGTGCGCGTCAACGGAAAAAACGGACGACCTGCTTCTGCGGCCGGTGGACGCGAGTCGTCCCCGCACACGTCGATCGGTGTGTACGGGGACGACTCCGGAAGTACGGTCGGAAACCGCCTCCGACCTGCGCGTTCTATCGGCGCTTGCCGCCGCCCTCGCCGAGCAGACCGGCCTTGCGCAGGGCGTCCGCCATCGCGCTGTTCGCGGGCGCGGGAGCCGCCGAACGGTCCCTGCCGCCCCGGTCGTTCCGGTTGCCGCCCCGGTCCCCGCGGTCGTTCCGGTTCCCGCCCTCGGACCGGCGGCCACCGCCGCCCTGTCGCTGCTGCGGCGGCCGGCCGGAGCGCTCGCCCCGGTCGCGCTTGGGCGCACCGCCCTGGCCGTCGGCGCCCGGCTCGTCGTCGAGCCGCAGCGTCAGCGAGATCCGCTTGCGCGGGACGTCCACGTCCAGGACCTTCACCTTGACCACGTCACCGGGCTTCACCACGTCGCGCGGGTCCTTGACGAAGGTCTTGGACATCGCCGACACGTGGACCAGACCGTCCTGGTGCACACCGATGTCCACGAACGCGCCGAACGCGGCCACGTTGGTGACGACGCCCTCCAGGACCATCCCGGACGCCAGGTCGCCGATCTTCTCGACGCCCTCCTTGAAGGTGGCCGTACGGAACGCCGGACGTGGGTCGCGGCCCGGCTTCTCCAGCTCGCGCAGGATGTCCGTCACCGTCGGCAGACCGAAGGTCTCGTCGACGAAGTCGTCCGCCCGCAGCGAGCGCAGCGTGCCCGTGTCGCCGATCAGCGCCGCGACCTCGCCGCCGGTCTTCTTCGCCATCCGGCGCACCACCGGGTACGCCTCCGGGTGCACCGAGGAGGCGTCCAGCGGGTCGTCGCCGCCGCGGATGCGCAGGAAGCCCGCACACTGCTCGTACGCCTTCGGGCCGAGCCGCGCCACGTCCTTGAGCGCCTTGCGGGAGCGGAAGGGGCCGTTGGCGTCCCGGTGCGCGACGATGTTCTCCGCGAGGCCGGAGCTGATGCCCGAGACCCGCGAAAGCAGCGGCGCGGAGGCGGTGTTGACGTCCACGCCGACGCCGTTCACACAGTCCTCGACCACCGCGTCGAGGGAGCGCGAGAGCTTCACCTCGGCCAGGTCGTGCTGGTACTGGCCGACGCCGATGGACTTCGGGTCGATCTTCACCAGCTCCGCGAGCGGGTCCTGGAGCCGCCGGGCGATGGAGACGGCGCCGCGCAACGACACGTCCAGGTCCGGGAGTTCCTGCGAGGCGAAGGCGGAGGCCGAGTAGACCGAGGCGCCGGCCTCCGAGACCATCACCTTCGTCAGCTTCAACTCGGGGTGCTTGGCGAGGAGTTCGGCCGCCAGCTTATCGGTCTCGCGGGAGGCCGTGCCGTTGCCGATCGCGACCAGCTCGACCGCGTGCTCCTTCGCGAGCCGCGCCAGCTTCTCGAGCGCCTGGTCCCACTTGTTGGCGGGGACGTGCGGGTAGATCGTGTCGGTGGCGACGACCTTGCCGGTCGCGTCGACGACGGCGACCTTCACGCCCGTGCGGAAACCGGGGTCGAGCCCGAGCGTCGCCCGGGTGCCGGCCGGCGCGGCGAGCAGCAGGTCCCGCAGGTTCGCCGCGAAGACCCGGACCGCCTCGTCCTCGGCGGCCGTCCGCAGCCGCAGCCGCAGGTCGATCCCCAGGTGCACCAGGATGCGCGTCCGCCAGGCCCAACGGACCGTGTCCTGCAGCCACTTGTCCCCGGGGCGGCCCCGGTCGGCGACGCCGAAGCGACCCGCGACGATCCCCTCGTACGAGGAAGACCCCTCGGTCGGCTCCTCCGGTTCGAGCTCCAGACTGAGGGCGTCCTCCTTCTCGCCGCGCAGCATGGCGAGCACCCGGTGCGAGGGCAGCGCCGTGAAGGGCTCGGCGAAGTCGAAGTAGTCGGCGAACTTCGCTCCCGCCTCCTCCTGCCCCTCGCGCACCTTCGCCACCAGGCGTCCGCGGCCCCACATGCGCTCGCGCAGCTCGCCGATGAGGTCGGCGTCCTCGGAGAACTTCTCGGCGAGGATCGCCCGCGCGCCCTCCAGGGCCGCGGCGGCGTCCGCGACGCCCTTGTCGGCGTCCACGAAGGCCGCGGCGGCGGCCGCCGGCTCGACGGACGGATCGGCGAGCAGGCCCTCGGCCAGCGGCTCCAGACCGGCCTCGCGGGCGATCTGGGCCTTCGTCCGGCGCTTCGGCTTGAAGGGCAGGTAGATGTCCTCCAGGCGCGCCTTGGTGTCGGCGGCCCGGATGCTCGCCTCAAGGGCCTCCGTCAGCTTGCCCTGCTCGCGGACCGAGTCGAGGATCGCCGACCGGCGGTCCTCCAGCTCGCGCAGATAGCGCAGCCGCTCCTCCAGGGTGCGCAGCTGCGCGTCGTCGAGCATCTCGGTCGCTTCCTTGCGGTAGCGCGCGATGAACGGCACGGTCGAACCGCCGTCGAGGAGCTCGACGGCTGCCTTCACCTGTCGCTCGCGTACGCCGAGCTCCTCGGCGATCCTTGCTTCGATGGACGTCGTCACGGTGTCCCGACTCGCCTTCTCGTGCCTCAAGCTTGCGAGTGCATTCTGCCGGGTCGCTCACCCGTACGCGGTAACCGACCCGTCCCGCGCGCGTCCCCAGGGCCTGTTCAGCCCTTGCCGACCAGGTCCGCCGGGAAGGCGCCCGCGGCGGCGGCCGCGAAGAGGAAGCCCCGGCCCAGCTCGGTGAGGCGCTCGACCCCGGCCGCGCCCAGGTGCTCGTACGGGGCGGTGTCCAGCCGGTCGGTGTGGTCCTCCAGCTCGGCGCGCAGGGCCGCGCCCGACTCCGTCAGCTCGCCGTCGGCGCCGAGGAGCCCGCGCTCGCGCAGCCGCTCCGTGGCCGCCTCCCAGTCGGCGCGCCGCCAGCCGCGCGTGCCGAGGACCCAGCGCGGGGCCATGCCCTTGCCGGTGGCGGTGTGCGAGGCGAGGGCCTCGACGGGGTCGAGCCCTGCGGAGAGCAGCGCCGCGAGGTGACCGTCGCCCCGGTGCTCGCGGAGCAGGGTGGCGGCGTACCAGTACGCGAGGTGGGGCTGCTCGGGCACCGGCAGGTCGGCGTTGGCCGAGTAGAGCGGCCGGGCGTGCCGGGTGCAGGCCTCGGTGGCGCGCAGGGCGAGCTCCGCCGCCTCGGCCATCTCCGCGGAGGCGACGGCCTCGTCGCCGAGCAGCCGGCGCAGGGTCGCGTCGGCCGTCCGCAGCCGCGCGTCGAGGACCTCGGCGGGGGAGGCGGTCTCCCAGACGGCCGGGAGGTGCTGCGCGAGGAAGTCGTGGCTGTAGTTGTAGAAGGTCGCGGCGACCGTGCCCGCGCCGACCGCGCCGAGCGCCGAGCTCCGCGCGGCGAGCCGCATCGCGTTCGGGTCGGTGAATCCGAGGGCGCCGAACTCGCGGTCCAGGTCGGGCGAGAAGTACAACGTGGAGTGGATCGGGTTGAGGGCGTTGTGGCAGCGGCGGCCCGCGCGCGGGGGAAGAGCAGTCGTCATGGGACCGAACGTTACCGACTGGTCGGTACGACGGGAACAGCCGGACCGTGCAAGCCGTCGACATGGCAGAAAAGGTGGGTTCCCCGTCGTTGCGGACGCGGTGCGGCCCCGCCGAGGATGGAGCCGTGCCCCAGCGACCCGTCCTCGTCGTCCTCTTCGACGACGTCCAGAGCCTCGACGTCACCGGCCCCGTCGAGGTGTTCGCCGGTGCCGGACGTGCCGCCGGGGACCCGTCCGCGTACCCGATCCGCACGGCCTCCCTGGACGGCGGACCGGTCCGTACGCGCAGCGGGCTGCGACTGCTCCCCGACACCGCCCTCGACGACGCCGTCGCCGACGGGCCCCCGCACACCCTCGTCGTCCCCGGCGGCGAGGGCACCCGCGCACCCGACCCGGCCCTGATCGACTGGCTGCGCGTCCACGCCCCCGAGGCCGGACGCCTGGTCTCCGTCTGCACCGGGGCCCTGCTCCTCGCCGAGGCCGGGCTCCTCGACGGACACCGCGCCACGACCCACTGGAACGCCTGCGACCACCTCGCCCGATGCCACCCCGAGGTCGACGTGGACCCGGACCCGATCTTCGTACGGGACGGACGCCTTTCCACCTCCGCGGGCGTCACCGCGGGCATCGACCTGGCCCTCGCCCTCGTCGAGGAGGACCTCGGCCGGGACGTCGCCCTCACCGTCGCCCGCCACCTCGTCGTCTTCCTGCGCCGCCCCGGCAACCAGGCTCAGTTCAGCGCCCAGCTGTCCGCCCAGACCGCCCGCCGGGAGCCGCTGCGGGACCTCCAGGCCTGGATCACCGAGCACCCCGAGGCGGACCTCTCCGTCGGCTCCCTCGCCGCCCGCGCCCGGCTCTCGCCCCGCCACTTCGCCCGCGCCTTCCACGCCGAGACCGGCACCCCGCCCGGCCGCTACGTCGACCGGGTCCGGCTCGAACACGCCCGCCGCCTCCTGGAGGAGAGCTCGCGCGGCGTCGAGGAGGTCGCCCGCGCCTCCGGGTACGGCACGCCCGAGGCCATGCGCCGCGCCTTCCTGAAGGCACTGGGGACCGGCCCCGCGGAGTACCGCCGCCGCTTCCACGTGCCCGCCACCCGGCACTCACCCGCCACCTGAGAGGAACCATCGATGCAGATCGCCGTCCTGCTCTACGACCGCTTCACCACCCTCGACGCCGTCGGAGCGTACGAGCTCCTCGCCCGTCTCCCCGGAGCCG
Organism: Streptomyces sp. NRRL B-24572; assembly: GCF_002156145.1. Taxonomy (NCBI): domain Bacteria; kingdom Bacillati; phylum Actinomycetota; class Actinomycetes; order Kitasatosporales; family Streptomycetaceae; genus Streptomyces; species Streptomyces sp. NRRL B-24572. Next base: position 8,038 of record NZ_MWIG01000763.1, read on the forward strand.
AGACCGTGTTCGTGGCCAAGGAGGCCGGTCCGGTCCGCAACGACCAGGGCAGCCTCGCGCTCGTCGCCGACCGGAGCCTCGCCGAGGTGCCGCGCCCGGACATCGTCCTGGTCCCCGGCGGTCCCGACGCGCGGGTGGCCATGGAGGACCCGGAGATCCTCGACTGGCTCCGCACCGCCGACGCCACCAGCACCTGGACCACCTCCGTCTGCACCGGTTCGCTGATCCTCGCCTCGGCGGGCCTGCTGAAGGACCGCCGGGCGACCACCCACTGGCTCGCCTTCGACGAACTGCGGGCGCTCGGCGTCGAACCCACCGGCGAGCGGGTCGTCTTCGACGGCAAGTACGTCACGGCCGCCGGCGTCTCCTCCGGCATCGACATGGCGCTGCACCTGCTCGGCCGGATCGCCGGGGACGAGACCGCCCAGACGATCCAGCTGCTCACCGAGTACGACCCGCAGCCGCCGTACGACGCGGGCTCCCCGGAGAAGGCCCCGGCCGCGATCGTCGCGCACTGGCGCGGACGGCCCGTCGAGTCGCTCCCGCAGGGCTGACTCAGAGCCCGTACGTGAAGCGGGGCGCGCGGCGCTCCAGGAAGGCGGCGACCCCCTCGGCGGTGTCGCCGCTGCCGCGTGCCTGCTCCGCCCAGTGGGCGTCCCGGTCGAGCCGTCCGTCGGCGAACTCCTTGGCCGCCGCCTGGGTGAGCAGCGAGCGGGAGGCGAGCAGCCGGGCGAACTCGGCCACCCGCTTGTCCAGCGCGCCCGCCGGGTGCAGCTCGTCCACGAACCCGGTCCGCAGGGCCCGCTCGGCGTCCATCAACTCGCCGGAGAACAGCAGGTACTTGGCGGGCGAGGGTCCGACGAGGGCGGTGAGCCTGCGGGTCGAGGAGGACGGGTAGACGATGCCGAGCTTCGAGGGGGTGATCCCGAAGCGGGCGCCCTCCTCGGCGAAGCGCAGGTCGCAGGCGGCGGCGAGCTGGCTGCCGCCCCCGACGCAGAAGCCCCGGACGGCGGCGATGCTCGGCTTGGGGAAGGCCGCGAGCGCCTCCTCGGCGCGTACCGCGAGCGTCTGCTGCTCGTCGCCGGGCTCCCGCAGCGTCGAGATGTCCGCCCCGGCGCAGAAGGTGTCGCCCTCGCCGGTGAGGACCAGGACCCGGACGGCCGCGTCGGCGGCGAGCCGTTCCAGGACGCCCGGCAGGGCGCGCCACATTCCGGCGCTCATGGCGTTGCGCTTGGCGGGGTTGGCGATGACGACGGTGGCGATCCCGTCCGTGACGCTTTCCTTCAGCTGCGGCTCCATGGGGCGGATGCTATCCGCCGGGCCCGAACGTACCCTCAGTAAGGGGGCGCTCCGAGGAGGCACCGGATGGCCGAGGAGGCCCACGACGCACCCGCCGGCCCGGACCCGGTCCGGGAGA
>NZ_MWIG01000764.1:0-7784 GCF_002156145.1 Streptomyces sp. NRRL B-24572
CGCTAGACCGCAGAGGGGTCCATGTTCGACGCCCTCGGCGCCGCAGGACGACCTACAGCGAGAGGAAGTACCGAAGATGGCCAAGCTGCAGAGCCTGGACCCGAACACGCCGATGTTCGCGCAGTTCAAGGAGAAGACCGGGCCCATCGTCCTGGCCAACACCTTCTTCGTCCCGGAGGAGAGGGCCGAAGCGTTCCTGGCCCTCTTCCGGAGGCAGGCGGAGTTCATGAAGGCTCAGCCGGGATTCGTCTCCCTGCAGATGCACAAGGGAACGGCGGACAGCCGCCTTCTGATGAACGTCGCGGTCTGGGAGTCGACCGAGGCTCTCGCCACGGCGTTCGGCAGCCCGGAGTTCCAGCGCATGGCCGCCGAGTTCCCCGACGACGTCGTGTCGTACCCGCACATCTTCGAGCAGGTCGACGCATGACGATGGATGACACCGCAGCCGTAGAGGCGTGACACGAGGAAGCGGACACCTGCCGGACACGGGCCGGTGCCCACTCCCTCCGCTTCCCTCCTCCGTACCGATCCGGATGTGATGAAGGAGCGTACGCGTATGGTCAGTTGACTTCCGATGCGGTGAAGTGGGCCGTCGCCAGGACGGTTCCGTCCGCGGCCACAAGACGGGCGCCGCTCAGCGTGCCGGGGTCCACGGGGGACGGGGCTCCCCAGTAGCCGTAACCGGCCCTGAGGGGGAACGAGCCGAGCGGGACGGTGGAGCCGTCGGCCCGCAGCAGGAGGCACCGCACCGGTCCGTCGACCGCCCGTACGTCCCCGAGGTCGACCGACATGTACACCCAGCCGTTCCCGCCCTCGGCGTCCGCCGGGTGCGCGTAGATCCGGCCCACCTCCCGGCCGTCCCCGACCCGCTCGGGGGAGGTCAGGGCCGCCTCCAGGACGTGCGGCCCGGGGGCCACCACCGGGGGCGCGCCCTCCACCACGGTGCCGACCGCCCAGCCGCCGAACCCGAGGGCCAGGGCCGCGGTCACGCCCGCCGCGGCGAGCCGGAAGCGGCGCCACCGCGTGCGGTGCCGTCCCACCGCCGGGGCCGCCGGGGCCGCCGGGGCCGCCGGGGCCGCCGGGGCGGTGGCCATCGCCCGTACCACCCGGCTCTCGAAACCCACCGGCGGCTCCGCCCCCGGCAGCAGCGCGAGCAGCCCGTCCCCGACCGCCGTCAGCCGTTCCACGTACGCGCGGCAGTCCGGGCAGCGGTCCAGGTGGGCCACCGCCTCGGCCCGCTCGCGCGCGGGAAGGATCCCGAGCGCCAGCTCGGCGCCCTCCTCGCGCAGCCGCTCGCAGTCCATGCCGCTCACCGTGTCTCCTCGCTCTCCAGGAGCGCCCGCACCTTGATCGTCCCCGTCCTGATCCGGGTCTTCGCCGTGCCCAGGGGGATGCCCTCGAAGGCGGCGATCTCCCGCGCCGTCATCCCGTAGATCCCGGCCATCACGAGGGCCCGCGCCTGCTCCCGGGGCAGCGCCGCCACCGCCCGCCGGACCCGCTCGGCCGCGTCGTCGGCGAGCGCGCGCCGCTCCGGCGTCTCCGAGACGATCCCGACCAGCGTCTCCAGGTCCTCCGGGGCCACCGGGATCGCGCGCCGGGCCCGTACCGCGTCGATCGCCAGGTTGTGGGCGATGGCCGTCAGCCAGGTCCGTACGGAGCCGCGCCGGCCGTCGTACACCTGGGCGTGCCGCCAGGCCCGCTCGAAGGTCTGCTGTGCCACGTCCTCCGCGAGCCGCGGATCGCCGACCACGGCGACCGCCACCCCGTAGACGGAGCGCTGGAAACGGCGCACGAACGCCACCGCGATCTCCGGATCGCCCGTGGCGAGTCCGGAGAGCAGTGCCTCGTCGGGAACCCGCTCCAGCGGAAGACCCATGCGTCCCACACCCGTGGTACGTCCGAAGTCCCCGAAGGGATCGTCCGAGCCCATTGCTCCGAGCCCATTTGCTCCGAGCCCATTGTCCGCCCGGACCCGCAATCCCGGCGCGGTCCGGCGCCGTACCCCCTGTGGGACCGAACCGGAGGACCGGTCCGGTGGACCGAACCGGAGGACCGAACGATGACGAAGACACGTACCCGCGCGCTGCTCGCCCTGCCGGCCGCCGCGCTGGCCGGCCTCCTCGCCGCCTGCGGAGGCGGCGACGGCGGTTCGAGCAGCGGTACGACCACCCCGCCTCCCGCCCAGAAGAGCACGGCCCCCGCGGGCGCGACCCGGGTGACCGCCGACCTGGCCGACTTCAGGATCACGCTGTCCCGGCAGACCTTCACTCCCGGCACGTACACCTTCGTCGCGAAGAACACCGGGCATCACGACCACGCCCTGGAGGTCGAGGGCCCGGGCGGCGAGAACCGCTCCAGCACCGTCTCGCCGGGCGGGTCCACCACCCTCACGGTGACCCTGAAGGACGGGAAGTACGAGATCTACTGCCCCGTCGACGGACACAAGGACCTGGGCATGAAGACCGAGATCACGGTGGCCGGCGCCCCCGTCAACAAGCCCGGCACTCCCAGCTCCCCCACCTCTCCCAGCTCTCCCGGCAATGGCTACTGACCGGACCCGCCGCGCCGCCGTGCTCGTGCTGCGGACGGCCGCCGCGGGACTGACCGCGACGATGGGCGCCATCCACCTCTCGCTGTGGGCCGACGGCTACCGCGACCTGGCCACCGTCGGCGGCCTGTTCCTGCTGAACGGCGTCCTCGGCTGCCTCCTGGCCGTCGCCCTGCTCCTCACCCCGTACCGCTGGCTCGGACCGGTCGCCGCCGCCACCGCGCTGTTCACCGCGGGCACCCTCGGCGCGCTCTTCCTCAGCCTCACGACGGGCCTGTTCGGCTTCGAGGAATCGGCGGACGCGGATCTCGTCCGCCCGACCATCGCGGTCGAGACGGCGGGCATCCTCGTCCTGACCACCCTGGCGGTGGCCGCGCTCAGCCACCGCCACCACCACCCGCGGGATCGGGGCGAGCTGCATGAACGAGCCCCGACTCGTAGGCGCTGATCACCAGTTGCGCGCGGTCGCGCGCCCACAGCTTGGTCAGCAGCCGGCCGATGTACGTCTTGACGGTGCCGTCGCTGAGGCACAGGTACGCGGCGATGTCGGCGTTGGAGAAGCCGCGTGCCACAAGCAGCAGGACCTCGCGCTCGCGCTCCGTGAGCTCCTCCAGCGAGGAGCTCGCCGCACGGTGGGCCCGGGGCGGTGTCGACGAGCACCCGTAAGCTGCCCGGGAGCAGCGACTGGTCGTCGGTGACGAGTACCCGGATCGGTGAAGTCGAGGCGCAGGCGCAGCAGTACGCCGGTGAGCACCAGGAGGGGCCCGACGACGAGGGACGCGCCGCCCACCCAGCGTCCCGGGAAGACGGGGGGGCAGCGCTGTGGTTGCCGGAGTCGTGACGGTCATGGGGTCACGATGCCGCCGCCGTCCGCCCCGCGTCGTCGGAGCAGGGGCCCCACGTGCGGATCGGACCGTGGTCGTACGGTCCTGCTCGGTGTACGCCTCCGGGACCGCCGTTTCAGGCGCTGTTGGCGTCCAGGAGGCGGCGGGTGCGGTCGCTCGCGCCGCTGAGCGTGAGGGGGACGCCGAGGCCGGCGCACATGCGGTGGGCGCGGGCGAGGGCGCTGAGGGTGGCGGGGCTGGGGTCGGCGGCCGGGACCGCGATGACCACCCGGGCGGGCCGGTGCTCCTGGACGAGGGCCTGGATCTGGAGGGCGGCCGCGGCACGGTTGGTGACGTCCAGGTCGCGGTGGAGCGTCACGTGCAGGGCGTCGTGACGTACGGCGTGGCTGATGAGCAAGGTGTCCCTCCGCGCAGGAGACGAAGAAGGCCCACTGCGGGACGTCGGCGTGGGCGGTTCGTCCGAGGATGTCACGACCGGCGGCCCGATGGCGTTCTCGTGGCGTTCACCGCGCGGAGTGTCCGTCCGCGCGGACCCGGGGATCTTCCTCGCGGAGCCGTGGGCCGTCCTCGCGGAGCCGGGGGCATGTACATGAATCGCCGGAGACGTGCTGCCGGTCGTCGTGGGATTCCTCGGGTACGGCGGTGGAAAGGGCCGGAGCCCGAGCCGCGCAGCGGGCTCGGGCTCCGGCGGGGTGCACGTGAGCCGTGCACCGGCGTGCCGCCCGCCTCCCGGACGGGCGTCACGCTCGCTGGTTTCAGTGCCAGTACTTCATGGTCGAACCTCCTCCCCCGCTCGCGGGCGCAGCGTGACCTCGAAGCGGTCGAGACCGCGGAGGGTCAGATTGCGCCGGTGGTCCGGTTCCGCGACGGCCCGTGCGTCCGGGTAGTCCCTGGCCAGGGCCCCGAGGACCGATCCGGCGAGCCGGATCGCCATGGACGCGCCCAGACAGGCATGGGCCCCGCGTCCGAACCCGAGGTGCGGGTTCGGGGCGCGGTCGAGTCGCAGTTCTGTGGGGTGGTCGAACCGCAGCGGGTCGTGGTTGGCCGCGCCCAGGAAGAGCGTGACCGGATCACCCGCCTTGAGGGTGACGCCACCCAGTTCGGTGTCGGTGACGCAGACCCGGGCGTCCGCCTGGACGGGTGCGTCGTACCGGATGAGTTCGTCCACGGCCGTGGCCGGGGTCGCCCGGAACGCGTCGAGCGCGCCGGGGGTGGTGAGGAGGGCGGCCGCGGCGTTGCCGAGGAGCCGTGAGGCGGATTCGTAGCCGGCGTGGAGGACGGCGCGCAGACTGTTCCGCAGAACCGTTTCCGCCACGCCGCTGTCCGCCGCGTGCTCGGCGACGTACGCGATGAGCCCTTCCTTGGGCGGATCCGCGAGCCACCCGCCGGCGTACTCCGCGAGCTGCGCCCGGGCCGCGACGGCCGGCTCGTGCTTCTCGGGCCAGAGCCCGGCGTCCATGCCGTCGACGACGGTACGGGACATGGGCACGAACCAGTCGAGCTCGGGCGCCGGGACGCCGAGGAAGGCGGTGACGAAGCGCAGGGCGACCGGTTCGGCGAGCTCTCCGACGAGGTCGAAGGAGGGTCGGTCGGCCAACTCGGCGAGCAGGTCCGCGATTCCGTGCTCCAGGCCGTCGTGCAGGGCCTGGCGGTCCTGTGCGCGGAAGCCGTCGAGCAGCAGGTGCCGGATGGCGGTGTGCTCCGGCGGATCGAGGGTCTGGACGCTCAGCAGGGGCGCGGGGATGTCCTCGCCGGCGCGGCGCCAGTCGGAGGCGAAACGGTTGCTGTCCGTGAGCACCGCGAGGCAGTCGGCATGGCGGGTCAGGACCCAGGAGCCGAGCAGTTCGTGCCAGAAGACCGGGGTGGTCTCCCGCAGTCGGGCGTACGCCGGGTAGGGGTTCCGCAGGATCGACGGACGGGCCAGATCCAGAATCGGGTCCACGGCTGCCGCTTGCTCCACGAAACGTCTCCCCCTGCGCATCGGGCCTGGTTGAGGCCTTGGCTGCTTTCCGAGTCGATCGTGCGAGACGCCGGATCACCGGTGGGTGGAACGCCTCGCTGGTGCTTCACCGACTGTTGGTCGGTGCTTCTTCGAACATCATCCGAGCCGAGCGCCGGTGACGCTACCACGCAACTGGGGCGGCTGGTATGACTACCTGCCACAGATCTTTCACAAAGCTTCGGGGAGTTACGGAAGATGACCGGTCAAGACCAGACAATCGTCCACGATGTCCCGGTAAACGTTGCTCAACAGCCCAACCCCTACCCGCTGTTCGAGCGCATTCGCGAGCACGGTGTCGTCCAGCGCGTCCGGCTGAATCCCACCCTTGAAGTCTGGATGGTCACCGGCTACGACGAGGCGGTGGCTGCGCTCACCGACCCGCGCCTCAGCAGCAGCCCCGTCGGGGTCAACGGCCTCGCGGAGGAGATGGCCCACCAGGAGCGCACCAACGTCCTGATGACCAGCATGCTCGTGGCCGACGGCGAGGACCACACCCGGCTGCGCAACCTCGTCTCGAAGGCCTTCACCTTCCGCCGCGTGGAGGCGCTCGCGCCCCGCGTCCAGGCGCACACCGACGCCTTCCTCGACGCGATCGCCCCGCGCGGATCCGCCGATCTGGTCTCCGAGTTCGCCCTGCCGCTGCCGATGGCCGTGCTCAGCGAGCTCATCGGCATCCCGGCCGAGGGGCAGCCCGACTTCGCCCGCCTCGCGGTCGGCCTCATCATGCCGCCCAACACCCCGGAGCGGCTCGCCAAGGGAGCGAAGGCACGCGCCGAACTCACCGAGTTCTTCGAGCCGTTGATCGCCGCGCGCAAGGCGGACCCGAAGGACGACCTGCTGAGCGCGCTCTGCGCCGCGCAGGCCGAGGAGAAGATCAGCGACCGCGAGCTGACGGCCATGGCCATCCTGCTCACGCTCGCCGGCCACGAGACGACGGCGAGCCTCATCGCGAACGGCGTCCACGCCCTGCTCCGGCACCCGGAGCAGTTCGCCGCTCTACGCGACGACCCCTCGCTGCTGCCCGGGGCGATCGAGGAACTCCTGCGCTACGAGGGCCCGGTGAGCCGGGGCGTCGCGCGCTTCACGGTCGACGCGTACGAGATCGGCGGGGTCACCGTCCCGCCCGGCGAGATGATCATCATCGGGCTCGCCGCGGCCAACCGTGACCCGGCGCGCTACGACCGTCCCGACATCCTCGACGTGGCCCGTCGCGAAGTCCCGCAACAGCTCGCTTTCGGCCATGGTGTGCACTTCTGCCTGGGCGCTCCGCTGGCCCGCGCGGAGGCCAGGATCGCCATCGGCACCCTGCTGCGGCGCTTCCCCGACCTCCGGCTCGCCGACCCGGACGCGGACCTGAGCCGGCGCGAGGGCATCCTGCGCGGCATGGCGACGCTGCCCGTGACCTTCACTCCGCAGGCGTGAGGGGGGCGAGGGTGGTGGCCGCGGAGTTCGACGAGATCGCCCCGGGGTACGACGAGTCGCGCGGCGGCACGGAACGGGCGGCGGGCTTCGCGGGGATGCTCGCGCCGCTGCTCGACCCCGCCCGCCCCGTGCTCGACATCGGCGTGGGCACCGGGATCGTCGCGGCCGAACTGGCCGAGCTCGGGCACACGGTGCACGGCCTCGACCTCTCGCCGGGGATGCTCGCCCGGGCGCGCGCCCGGCTCGGCGCACGGGTCGCGGTGGCCGACGCCTGCCGACTGCCCGTGCGGAGCGGGTCGGTGGACCAGGCCGTGTCGACCTGGCTGCTGCACGCGGGACCGGACAACCGGGCCGTCCTGGCCGAGGTCGCGCGGATCCTGCGGCCGGGCGGGCGCTATCTGGTGATCCCGGCGGGCGGGACGCGCCCGACGGACGACATCGGTGTCCTCGTCGGGGAGTTGGAGGACCGCCTCGATCCGGACGGCAGCCGCCGCGACGGTCCGGAGTGGCTGGCCCCGATCGCCGCGGCGCACGGCCTCGTCTACGAGGGGACGGCGTCGGAGCGCCCCACGTCGTTCGCCGTGTCGCCGCGGGCGATGGCCGAATCGCTGACGCGGGGTCTGTTCACCGGGGCGTGGGCGGTGGGCGGCGAGGCCATGCGCCTGGTCGACGAAACCCGCTCCCGCCTCCTCGCGCTTCCGGACCCGGAGGTCCCCCGCGTCCGGAAGTCGGCGGACGTGGTGCTGACGTTCACCCGACGGCCCTGACGCCCGGGCCCCGTTACGGGCCGCGCCCGCCCCGTTGCGGGCGGCGCCCGCCCCGTTGTGGGCAATCGTTCCGCGGGGTGGAACGGGTGGGCACAACGGACGGCGCCCCTGCCGGCGCCGGAGGCTTCCGTGTCCGTACCCGCACGTGCGGTGCGGCGCGCTGGTGGTGCGGGTTCGGGCGCGGAACGCCTGGGCCCGGC
>NZ_MWIG01000765.1:0-1720 GCF_002156145.1 Streptomyces sp. NRRL B-24572
ACGCCCTCCTCCAGCGGCGGCGCCCGACGATCCGCCGCTGGAGGAGGGCGTCGCGCTGTGCCGTGAGGCGGCCGGGGAGTGCGAGGTGGTCTACCTCACCGGGCGGCCCGAGCGCTGCCGCCGCTCGACCCTGGAGTGGCTGGCCGCGTACGGGCTCCCGGAGGGGCCCGTCCACATGCGGCGCAACCGTGACTTCCGGCCCGCCCGGGTGACCAAGGTGGAGATCCTGCGCCGCCTCGCCGCCGACCGCACGGTCAGGATGCTGGTCGACGACGACCTGGCGGTGTGCGACGCGGCGGAGGCGGCCGGCTTCCGTGTCGTACGGGCCCGCTGGGCGGAGCCCTCCGAGGTGCTGAGGGAGGCTCAGGAGACGGAGGGCCGCACCTGAGACCGGTCAGGACCGGGTCACTCCTCGTCCTCCAGGCGGAAGCCGACCTTCAGGCCGACCTGGTAGTGCTCGATCGCGCCGTCGACGAGGTGGCCGCGTACCTGCGTCACCTCGAACCAGTCGAGGCCCCGCAGGGTCTGCGAGGCGCGCTCGATGCCGTTGCGGATGGCCTGGTCGACGCCCTCGGTGGAGGTGCCGACGATCTCGGTGACACGGTAGGTGTGATTCGACATGGGGGCCGAACTCCTCTCGGTGCGTTCCCTCCACGGTGCCCCAGGGCGCGGCGGCGCGCGACACGACGGGGGCCGGACGAACCCGCCCGCGCGGCACGGCGGGGGTCCTGACGAACCCGCGAGTAACTACCGACGGTAACGGAGCGGGTCGTCCGCCCGGGCGCGGAGCGGGAACGTCAAGGACTTGACCATCCCATTGGTCCAGACCAGAATCCAGGCCACATACCCGCGCGAACACCCCGTTCGGTCCCCCCACGCCGGGTCAGCCCCCATGCGCACGACCCCGTGCCGGACCTGAGCAGAAGGTGACCCACGTGAAGAACCGCCATCTAGCGTGCCCCCTGGCCGCCGCCACCGCGCTCGCCCTCGCGGGCTGCGGGATGCTCCCGGGCGGCGACGGCGGGACGAAGACCGTGAACGTCTGGCTCATGCGGGACAGCGTCAGCGAGGACTTCCTCACGCGCTTCACCGAGGCGTACGAGCAGGAGCACGACGGGGTCGAGCTGGAGTTCACCGTCCAGGAGTGGACCGGCATCGGCAAGAAGGTCACCGAGGCGATCCAGGGCTCCGGCGGCCCCGACGTCATCGAGGTCGGCAACACCCAGGTCGCCCAGTACGCCGACACCGACAAGCTGTTCGACCTCACCCTGGAGTCGGTCCGCGACCTCGGCAGGGAGGACTGGCTGCCCGGCCTCGCCGAGCCCGGCAGCATCGGCGGAGCCCAGTACGGCATCCCCTGGTACGCGGCCAACCGCATCGTCATCTACAACAAGGAGCTGTTCGCGGACGCCGGCATCGACAAGCCGCCGGCCACCCGCGCCGAGTGGCTCGACGACACCGAGAAGCTCGACAAGAACGGCTCCCAGGGCATCTACCTCGCCGGACAGGACTGGTACACCCTCTCCGGCTTCATCTGGGACGAGGGCGGCGAACTCGCCGTCGACAAGGGCGGCCAGTGGACCGGCGCGCTCGACAGCCCGGCCGCCCAGCGCGGCATGGCCTTCTACAAGAAGCTCCAGGCCCTCGGCTCCGGCCCGAAGAACGCCGACGAGCAGACCCCGCCGCAGGCCGACGTCTTCGCCGAGGGCCTGGAGCTTCT
>NZ_MWIG01000766.1:0-2536 GCF_002156145.1 Streptomyces sp. NRRL B-24572
GCGCCCCGCGTCCGCAGGGTGGCCCCGGTGGCGCCCCGCGTCCGCAGGGTCAGGGCGGTGCCCGTCCGACCCCCGGTGGCATGCCTCGCCCCCAGGCTCCCCGTCCGGGCGGCGCGCCCGGCGGTAACCGTCCGAACCCGGGCATGATGCCGCAGCGTCCCGCTGCCGGCCCGCGTCCCGGCCCCGGCGGTCGTGGCCCCGGTGGCCCCGGCGGTCGTCCGGGCGGTCCCGGCGGCGGCGGCGGTCGTCCCGGCTTCGCCGGTCGTCCGGCCGGTCCCGGCGGTGGCGGCGGCGGCTTCGCCGGTCGTCCCGGTGGTCCCGGTGGCGGCGGCGGTCGTCCGGGTGGTCCCGGCGGTGGCGGCGGCTTCGGCGGTCGTCCCGGTGGCTTCGGCGGCCGTCCCGGCGGTCCGGGTGGCCGTGGTGGCACGCAGGGCGCCTTCGGTCGTCCCGGCGGTCCCGCGCGTCGTGGTCGCAAGTCGAAGCGTCAGAGGCGCCAGGAGTACGAGGCCATGCAGGCCCCGTCCGTGGGCGGCGTGATGCTGCCTCGCGGCAACGGCGACACCATTCGCCTGTCGCGCGGTGCGTCCCTCACCGACTTCGCCGAGAAGATCGGCGCCAACCCGGCGTCGCTCGTCGCGGTCATGATGAACCTCGGCGAGATGGTCACGGCGACGCAGTCCGTCTCCGACGACACGCTCGTCATGCTGGCCGAAGAGATGAACTACGTCGTTCAGATCGTCAGCCCCGAGGAGGAGGACCGCGAGCTGCTCGAGTCCTTCGACATCGAGTTCGGCGAGGACGAGGGCGGCGAAGAGGCCCTGGTCTCCCGTCCGCCGGTCGTGACCGTCATGGGTCACGTCGACCACGGTAAGACCCGACTCCTCGACGCGATCCGCAAGACCAATGTGGTCGCGGGCGAGGCCGGTGGCATCACCCAGCACATCGGTGCCTACCAGGTCTCCACCCAGGTCAACGACGAAGAGCGTCGCATCACCTTCATCGACACCCCGGGTCACGAGGCGTTCACCGCCATGCGTGCCCGTGGTGCGAAGTCGACCGACATCGCGATCCTCGTGGTCGCGGCCAACGACGGCGTCATGCCGCAGACGATCGAGGCGCTCAACCACGCCAAGGCCGCCGGCGTCCCGATCGTCGTCGCGGTCAACAAGATCGACGTCGAGGGTGCCGACCCGGTCAAGGTCCGCGGTCAGCTGACCGAGTTCGGTCTGGTGGCCGAGGAGTACGGCGGCGACACGATGTTCGTCGACATCTCCGCCAAGCAGGGGCTGCACATCGACTCCCTGCTCGAGGCCGTCGTCCTCACCGCCGACGCCTCGCTCGACCTTCGGGCCAACCCGAACCAGGACGCGCAGGGTATTGCGATCGAGTCCCACCTCGACCGCGGTCGCGGTGCCGTCTCGACCGTCCTGGTCCAGCGCGGAACGCTGCGCATCGGCGACACGATGGTCGTCGGCGACGCGTACGGCCGCGTCCGGGCGATGCTCGACGACAAGGGCAACAACGTCGAGGAGGCGACCCCGTCGACTCCCGTCCTCGTCCTGGGTCTCACCAACGTCCCGGGTGCCGGCGACAACTTCCTGGTCGTCGACGAGGACCGTACGGCCCGCCAGATCGCCGAGAAGCGCGCTGCGCGTGAGCGCAACGCCGCCTTCGCCAAGCGCGTCCGCCGGGTGTCCCTCGAGGACCTCGACAAGGTGCTCAAGGCCGGTCTCGTCCAGGAACTCAACCTCATCATCAAGGGCGACGCGTCCGGTGCGGTCGAGGCCCTCGAGTCCTCGCTGCTCCAGCTCGACGTCGGCGAAGAGGTCGACATCCGCGTCCTGCACCGTGGTGTGGGTGCGGTCACCGAGTCGGACATCGACCTGGCCATGGGCTCCGACGCCATCGTCATCGGCTACAACGTCCGTGCGGCCGGCCGTGCCGCGCAGATGGCGGAGCGCGAGGGCGTCGACGTCCGGTACTACTCGGTCATCTACCAGGCGATCGAGGAGATCGAGGCGGCGCTCAAGGGCCTCCTCAAGCCGGAGTACGAAGAGGTCGAGCTCGGTACGGCGGAGATCCGCGAGGTCTTCCGCTCGTCCAAGCTGGGCAACATCGCCGGTGTCCTCATCCGCTCGGGCGAGGTCAAGCGCAACACCAAGGCGCGCCTCCTCCGCGACGGCAAGGTCATCGCGGAGAACCTCAACATCGAGGGTCTGCGCCGCTTCAAGGACGACGTCACCGAGATCCGCGAGGGCTTCGAGGGTGGTATCAACCTCGGAAACTTCAACGACATCAAGATCGACGACGTCATCGCGACGTACGAGATGCGCGAGAAGCCGCGCGCGTAACGCGTAGGGCTGCGTCCGGGGCCGGTCGGCGGAAGTATTTCCGTCGATCGGCCCCGGCCGTTGCGTGTACGGTTCTGGTGTCCCTGCCAAGCGACGGCGTGGCAGGCCACCGAACCCGAACCGGCGGGACATCCGGCACCGCATGTACGTGGGGACTCTGTCCTTCGACCTGCTCCTCGGCGACG
>NZ_MWIG01000767.1:0-4558 GCF_002156145.1 Streptomyces sp. NRRL B-24572
CGTCGACGACGCCCACGGCTTCGGCGTCATCGGGGAGCACCGCCCCGACGAGACCAGCCCGTACGGCTCGCGCGGCAACAGCATCGTCCGCCACCTCGGCGAGTCCTACGAGAACCTGGTCCTGGTCGGCGGCTTCTCCAAGGCCTTCTCCTCGCTGCTCGCCTTCCTCGCCGTACCGAGGTGGCTCAAGGACCACCTCAAGGTGGCGGCCGCCCCGTACCTGTACTCGGGGCCCTCGCCGACCGCCTCGCTCGCCACCGCCCTCGCCGGACTCGACGTCAACGAGGAGCGCGGGGACGAGATCAGGGCCCGCCTGTACCGCATGACGGCCCGCGTCCTCGCCCATGTGCGGGGCCTGGGCATCGCCACCCCCAACACGGACGGCCTGCCGATCGTCGAGATCCCGCTCGGCGACGCCGAGGACCTCGACGCCGTCGCCGCCTTCCTGTGGGAGCACGGCATCTACGTGACGCTCGCGTCCTACCCGCTCGTCCCGCGCCACCGGGTGGGCTTCCGCATCCAGATCACCGCCGCCAACACCGACGAGGAGGTCGACCAGCTGTGCGCCGCCCTCACGGAGCTCGCCGCACGCTTCCCCCTCCAGTCCACCACCCGCCCCCTCGCGGCCGGAAGGCCGGCGGAGGAGTGATGGACCGGACCCCGCCGGACGCCCCGGAGAGGGGCCGGGTGCGCCGCAACCGGGACGCCGACTGGAACGCCTGGCCGGTCGACGACTACCTCACCGAGAACTACCGCGGGCTCCACCCCTACGACATCGGCGTCATCCGCCACCACGCGGCCGTCTACCGGCGCTTCGCCCCCGGCAGCCTCTCCCGCACCCTCGAACTCGGCGCGGGCCCCAACCTCTACCCGCTGATGCTCGCGGGCGCCGCCGCCCGCCACGTCGACGCCCTCGAACCCAGCGCCGCCAACGTCCGCTATCTGCGCGGACAGCTCACCCACGGCATCGACGACAGCTGGCAGCCCTTCTACGAGCTCTGCCGCTCCCTCGACCCGGCCCTCCCGGAAAGCTGCGCCGAGGCGCTCCGCCGGGTCCGGATCGTCCGCGGCACCGCAGACGACCTGCGCCCCGACACCTACGACCTCGCCTCCATGCACTTCGTCGCCGAGAGCGTCACCGAGGACGCCGACGAGTTCACCGCGCTCTGTGCCGCCTTCGTCCGCGCGGTCCGTCCCGGCGGCACGCTCCTCGCCGCCTTCATGGAGCGCATGCCGAGCTACCGCATCGGCGCCGGTCCCGTCTGGCCCGCCTGCCCGGTCGACGAGGCCGCCCTGCGGGCCGTCTTCGCCCCCCGCACCACCGGCCTGCGGATCGCCCGGCTCGCGAAGGACCTCACCCTGCCCGAGTACGGTGACACCGGCGTGCTGCTGCTCACGGCCGAACGGCCGTCCCCTCCGGTACCGCCGGTTCAGGCCAGCAGCTCCCGGTAGAGCGCCGCGTACCGGGCCGCGAAACGTTCGGGGCCGAAGTGGTCCTCGACCAGGATCCGCCCCCGCTCGGCGAGCATGTCCCAGGAACGCGGCTGGTCGAGCAGCCACGCCAGCTGCTGCCCGGTGCGGCGCGGGTCGCCCGCGGGGGCCCGCAGGACGGCGTGGCCGAAGTCCGCGAACTGGGGGAGGTCGCTGAGGATCGCGGGCCGCCCCGAGGCCAGCGCCTGGAGCACGGTGAGCGGGATGTCCGCGGCGTCGCGCAGCACGGACGGAGGGAACAGCAGCACCTGTACGGAGGCCAGCAGGGCGTGCATGTCCTCGACGTGGCCGCGCACCTCGAAGTCGGTGAGCCCCGCCGCGCCGGCCCGCTCCCGCAGCGCCTCGGCCGGCGCCTCGGAGTCCTGCCCCGGCCGTCCGCGCAGGGCGAGCACCAGCCGGAACCTGGCCCCCTCCCGGTGGGCCTCCGCCGCGGCGTCGATCGCGGCCTCCGCCCCGCCGCCCGGATCGGGGCGCCCCGCGAAGAGGACCGCGGGGAGTCCCTGCGGACGCGGCAGGTACGGCCAGTCGTCCAGGCCGATCATGGGAGGGACGACCCGCACGTCCCCGAAGTCCGCGGCCCGCAGTCGGCGGGCCATCGACTCCGACAGGGCGATTGTCGTCCCCAGCGGCCGGGTGTGCGTCAGGTACCTCGGGTCCGTCAGCCCGGTCACGGTGTGCACGACCGGCCGTCCGCCGAGCAGCAGCGGGCGCAGCCACGAGAAGACCGGAAAGCCGCGGCCGATGGTCAGAAAGGCGTGCACCAGGGCGACCCGGCGCGCGAACACGGCCCCGGCGAGCACGGACTGCACCCGTGCGGGGACGTGCGGCCCCCCGTCCCGGGAGAGGACGTGGACGGGCCGCCCGCGTCCCGGCGGGGGCGGCCGCCGGGCGGGCCACTGGGAGAACCAGACGAAGTCCACGTCCGACAGCGTCCCGAGGACGTCGGAGGCGAGCTGGGCGGCACAGCCTTCCGTCCCGTCCAGCGGGCCGCCGGTCAGGAGCAGGACACGGGGCCGCCGCTCACCGCGGGCCATCGGACACCTCCGCGGCCCGTGCTCCCGGTGCCGGGCGCACGGGTCCGGCCGCGGGCCCGCTCGCAGGTCCGGCCGCGATTCCGCTCGCGGGTCCGGCCGCGGTTCCGCTCACGGTTCCGCTCGCGGCGGAGCCGCCGGGGACGGTCACGACACACCTTCGGCGGTCCTGGCCCTGGTGCCGGGCCGACGGCCGGCGGTCGGCGACGCGGTCGCGGCTCCGGCCCCGGGCAGCAGGTACACCTCGGGCGCGCGCGGGATGCGGCCCCCGGGGAACAGGGCGTCGGTCTGCGTCCGGTAGCCCCGGATCAGCTCGTCCTTCCGGTCGAGGCCCCGCTCCCAGGCGCGGGCCACCAGCCGGTGCCGGTCGGCGAACCCGTCGTCGTCGGCGGCGATCTGGTTGTACGGGAAGTCGCTGTAGTACACGACCGGGCGGCCGCTCCGCTCGGCGGCGGTGCGGACCAGGACGTGGTCGGCGTGCCCGCCCACCCCCAGGGGCGCGAGCACCAGGCCGCCGGAACGGGCGGGCAGCAGCGCGTCGACGGTCTCCCCGACGGCGCGCAGCGTCTCGGCGTCGTACGCGGACACCCGGCCCCGGGACAGGTGCATCCGGTACGTCGGGTACACGTGCGCCAGTTCGGGCAGCAGCCGGGACAGCCGCTCCGTGCCCGGGCGGGCCTGCGGCCGCCGCCGGAACAGCCCGTCGACCAGGCCGACGTGGCGCCAGTCGACGTCGAGGAGTTCCAGGACCTGCCGGTCCTCCTCGCGCCGGTCGGCGAAGAGCTCCTCCGCGTCACGGGTCCGGGTCTGCCTCAGGTACTGCCGGGCGCAGAGGGTGTACGGCGGTGGCGCGGCCTCCGTGAACAGCGTGGCGACCGTCACCGGCGCCCGCCGCCCCGCCCAGCCGAGCAGCGCGCCGCAGGACAGGACGGCGTCGTCCAGGTGCGGCGAGAGCACGATCATAGGGACGCCGGAGCCGAGGACCGTCCGGACGAAGCTGGTCAGCGGGTCGTCTGCCATGACGCACCCCTCTTCCTCGGCCGCCGCGCGGTGGTGGGTGAGTCCACGAGCCGGTGGGCCAGGGCCAGGTAGCGGCCCGTCATCTCGTCCCAGGTGTAGTGCTGTGCGGCGATTCCTGAGCGGTGGCCGAGACGGCGGCGCAGCGCCGTGTCCGTGGCCAGCTCCGTCATCCGCGCGCCGAACGCCGCCACGTCGAACGGCTTCACGGCCACGTCTCCGCCGTCGCGCATCCAGCGCAGCGCCGGCAGGTCGAAATGGAGGACGGGTTTGCCGTACGACATCCCTTCCAGGGCCACCAGGCCGAAGGTCTCGTGCCGGGACGGCACCACCAGGAAGGCGCTGTCGCGCAGCAGTTGGCGCTTGCGGTCCTCCCCGGCGCACCTCACCCACCGGATCCGGGATCCGGGGTCGCGGGTGTGCGCGGCGACGAGCACGGCGAGCCGGCGTTCCTCGGCCAGGGAGCCGCTGCCCGCGAGCAGCAGGTCGAGCGGGGGCCGGGCCCGGTCGTAGGCGTCGAGGAGCAGGTCCAGGCCCTTGTTCCAGGTGTCGATCCGCCCCAGGAAGAGGATGAACCGGCCGGCCCCGAGCCGGGCCTCGTCGAGTCGGCGCTGCTCGACGCCGGTGGGGACGACCTGCACGTCGGCCCGGGGGCTGAGCCTGCGGATCGCCGATCCGTCCGCCGCGTTCCGCACCACGATGTGCCGGTAGCAGCGCAGGCCGAGCCGCTCCACCAGGAAGAACGGCAGGTGGTAGCGCCGCCACAGGGTCTCGGTGCCGCGCCCCTGGTGGATGCCGACGACGGGGGCGCCCGTCGTCAGGGGCAGCAGACTCGTCGAGAACGGGGGAGTGAAGCTCTCCAGCCACAGGTCGTGCCTGATCCGGCGGGCCGGCACGGCGGCACCGAGGACCGGGACGGCATCCGCTACGTCCGGCTGCCGGTGGGCCGGGCGGGCCCGCGCGCCGGGCGGCTGCTGTTCCTCGCGCTCCTGCCGTTCGCGGCCCGCCGGATCAGGCAC